>JAITFK010000039.1 GCA_031281555.1 Treponema sp.
GGCAGGGCGGCGGCCTCAGGGAAATAATTAACGGCTATTGTCATAACAGCGCTGTTGTTTCTAAGCCCTCCCGCAATTATCATGCTTATATCTTTAGGGCTGCGGCACTTTCCGATAACGGCGGTAAATTTGATAATAAAAAAGCCCGCGAATGTTAAAGCGATAACAATAACCGCCGCTTTCCAGACAAGAGGATCGTTAAACCTCACTCCGGGCGCGACAATCGAAGCGTTAGCCGCTATTACCGTCATAAGGCATACCTTGGCAAAAGGATCAAGCCAGGGGCAGGCAAGAGCCGGTATTTTTCCCTTGCTTATTTCATTTACAGTTACTCCCAAAAATGTTGGAACTACTATCATAAACAAAAGAGAGAGCGCGATACTGCTTCCCGACATAACAATTTTCGCGCCCATTAACAAAGAGATGCCGCCCGGTACTACAAGAGGCGCAAGAAGGGTATCAAACAGGATTAATGTTAACCCAAGGGCCATATCCCCTTTAAAGATTAAAACCCATATAAAACCGGAAACTGCGGTAGGGCCGGAAAACAAAAGGACAAAGCCCGCAATTAATTCCTGATTAATAAAAAATATGGAAGAAACCGCCATAGCAAAAACAGGCATTACTATATGAGCCGCGAAAAAGAACAACAGTATCGGAGATGGACTGCGTAATGTTGTTCCCAACTGCGCAGGACGCAGTTTAAGCGCGCCTGAAAATGTCATTATTCCAAAGAGAGCAGGAACAAAGGAACGTAAATGAATAAAAAAAGAAGGCAGTAAAAAACCAATTACAATAGACAGCGGAGTTGTTATGGGTATAAGCCGTTCAAGAACATGGTTTATTTTATGCGCGGTTTTTACGGCTTTTTGCGAAGACGGCATTTTTTTACACTAGTTTTCCAAAAGGATTATTTCTACCCTTCGGTTTTTACGCATACCTTCCTGAGTATTGTTATCCGCAATTGGTTTTTCCGCTCCAAAGCCCCTGATTACCATACGATCCGCCTGGCGGACCTTTTTTGACAAAAGATAATCCGCTACAGCCTGGGCTCTTTCAACAGAAAGTGTCATCCTTCCCTCTCTTGTACCGGCAAGAGCGGTATGGCCCGCAATCATTATATCCCTGTCAGAATACTGTAAAAGTATTTGGGCGATCCTGTCAATTTTTTCCAATTCTCCAGGAAGCAGTTTTGCGGAATCAGGATAAAATCCGATATCTTCAAGACTGATCGCTATACCCTCTTCTACTACCCTTACATTTACGTCAGAAATATCAAGGCGGCCGATTTCATCATTAATTTCCGCCGCTATTTCTTCCTTGTCCATATATTCAGATTCAACAATTTCCGCATTAGCGTTTCCGCGAAATAAAATTGTAGTTCCGTTAGACATTTCAAAAGTAAGGCTGAATTTTTCTTCATACGCGGCAGCCTGCCCGAGTTTGTGATCCCAATATACAATTTGATCAAAATCTCCCATTATACGCACCGGATAAATCCGCCCCCTTACCGCCTGAGGACGTGAAGCGATTTTATATTCTACCGAAAAAGAGGGATAACTGCGCCCTTTCCATTCACGCTCTCCGAGATATTTATAATTCGCGGTAAAAGGTATCCGGTAAGGCTCTTCTATGCCGAAGGAATCCCTGAAATCATGCACTTCATAACCTTCCGCTCTCCATGTTTCCAGTACCTCAAGATTTTTATCCGGGAAGACAGGTACGTTACGCACAACCGGCATATAGTACTGTTTGTCAATTGTAAGATATCCAAGCCTGTCCCTCTCAAATTCGGATTTATATTCCCTTGACCACTGAAAACCGGAAGATTCAGGTCTAAGGCCGTTTTCTGAATCATAAACAATGCGTTCCGATGTCTGAAAAACAGCTTTAAGCCGCCCTCCGGCATCCGAGGCGTCAACTGTTTCTACCGCGATGCGGTTAAGAATTTCAGCGCGATGGCTTAATTTACCGTTTAAAAACACAGCCTCGTCAACAACAGAAAGAATCCTGTAACGCGAATCCGGAAAATATTTATATTCAAAGACATCAGCGGCTGTCCTTTGCGGAGCAGACAAAAACCCCAGTAACAAAAATAATACTACTATTATGCCTTTCATTTTTTTTGTCATACAAACATTATACCATTTTTCTATATCTTTAACAGCTTTTTAGCGTTTCCGCCCAGTATAAGCTGTCTTTCTTCTGTAGATAGTCCGCTTTTTTCAATTGCGGTAATATAACGCGAATGCCGCAAAAGCGGAAAATCGCTTCCAAAAAGAATTTTTTCACAGAGTCCCATTGTTTTGGCAATACTGTATATTCGCTCATCATATAAAAACGGCGCAGCGGCGGTATCATAATAAACATTTTTGAATTTTTCCTTTATTTCGCCCATTGTTTCATAAAAAAATAAACCTCCTCCCCAGTGCGCAAGTACTATTTTTATTTCGGGATTATTCTCGACAAATATCTCAAGCTGTTTTAGAGTCACGTCAGTTTTACCGGGATATAAATGACCCACAGGCTCATTGGCGTGAAGAATAAGCGGAATATCAAGTCCTCTGCAAACATCTGTTATTAAAGCGGTTTCCTTTTCATTCGCGGGATCAAATCCCTGTCCTTGCGGAAACAGTTCCCCCACTCCGGTAAGTCCATGACCGCAGCAGCGTTCAATTTCTTTTGCAGCTTTGCCGCAGGGAGAGACAACGCAAAAACCTGTCAGTTTCTTTGGATACTGTCTTACCTTCTCAATTACATAATCGTTCACATAACGGCAGAGACCTAAATCGCTGAAAGCGAAACCAAAAACAACCGCTCTTTCAAATAACGCGTTTTCACCCTCCAGAGCGGTTATAATCTCCTCCGCGGCGGTAAACCTGTTATTTCTGCTGTTACATAACCTGGCAAAATACGGTTCTTTCTCAGCGTATTTTTTCCAATTCGCGATAATATCAGGAGGTGTTATATGAACATGGAAATCTATCTTCATCGTTCTTCTTCTTTCTGCGGGCCTGCCTGTATACCGATTTTATTTAATCCTTCAAGAAGAGGAACTCCGATAATCATGGCGCCTGCGGCAAAAACCGCTCTTTCAACCGGAGAGACAACTGTTAAAGCAGCCCAGAATTCTACAGGCTGTTTGTACAATACAAGAGAGAAAAAATTCCCGATTGAAGCCCCGCCGATAAGACCGCCGAAAGCGCATAACCATATCGCGGGAAATTTTAAAAAACGTTTAGGAGACAAAAAAAGCGAACATGAAAAAATAATTCCTGTTATCATGACGACAAAACCAAGAGAGTAAACTACAAGCGGATAATAAATAATATTTCTTCCGATTTCCTGGGTAAACCAAAGTACTGTTCCGGTAAAATAAACTATAATTCCGCCGTTAATAATTATACTTCCGGCTTTGTTTATTGCTACAGGAGGCCATTTCCCCCACGCGATACAGCCTGAAGAAAACGCAGTGGTTGTACTTATAATAAAAGTAAATGGCCCCATCCATGCTGTGTGAGGCGCAATAAAACTTCCTACAAATCCCCCGGCAGCAGAACATAAAGCTCCGGCTATAGGTCCGAAAAAAATTCCTGAAAGCGGAGAGAGAGCGGACGCAAGCGAAAAAGTTCCGCCCGTGCCCCAAACAGGGATTGTTGGCAGTATGTGGCCTGCCGCTACAACCGCGGCCCATACAGAAATTACCGCAGGATGAAGGGTTGACAACTTATTTTTTTCGTTTAACATCCGTTACTATCCCTTTTTTATCCATAATAATCAGTCTGCGCGCGTATTTACATACCAATGACATATTATGAGTAACAAAAATAATAGTAAAGCCTTTTGAATAAAGCGCGTTTGCGATATCCATAATTTTTAAACAGCCTGTGTAATCCTGACCAACATCAACTTCATCAAGAATAATTATTCTGCAGCCCATCGCGATAACGCAGGCAAAAACTAACCTTGTACGATCAGCCTTGCTTAAAGCGTGGGGAAAAAGAGTCATGTCTTTAAGACCAACCATATTAAGCGCGTTTTCCGCGCGCTGTTTTATTTCTTCTTTTGATAAACCCGCGTTTTTAAGAGCGAAAGCGACTTCATCGTAAACAGAATCTGTAAAAAGCTGATTATCCGGATTTTGCGTTATAAAACCCGTTTCTTTTGAAATTTCCGAGATAGAAAGCTCGCTTGTATTTTTACCGTAGATAAAGATATTGCCTGTGCTTGGGCTTAAGAGTCCTGTAATTCCTTTTAAAAGCGTAGTTTTGCCGCAGCCGTTATGCCCAATCAAGGCAATATAATCATTATCCACGATAGTTAAATTTATCTTTTCCGCAACAGGGTTTTCCGGCGTGTAAAAGAATGAAAAATCCTTTATTTCTACCGCAGGTATATTTGTTTCATGTTCTTTACAATCGTCTGTCTTTTCAGTAAAAACAGAGTAAATATCAGCTTCATAAGGCGGTTGAATACCGTTTTCTTCAAGCAATGTACGGTTAGATAAAATATTTTTAGCCGCGCCGCAGCATGCAATACGCCCTTCTTTTAAAATACAAACCCTGTCAGCGTACTGAAGCATTTTTTTGCTGTCGTGAGCTGTCATTATAACTGCTATTTTATGTTTATCCTTTAATTCACCAAGAACTGACATTACCTGAGCCGCTCCTTCCGGATCAAGGCGGCAAAGAGGCTCATCCAAAACAAGAATTTTGGCATTCATGGCAAGCGTAGCGGCTATGACAAGGCGCTGTTTTTCGCCGCCCGACAGTGTCATAGGCTGTCTTTCTTTAAAACCTTCAAGACCGACCGCGCTAAGAGCGTATTTTACTCTTTCTTCAATTTCTTTTACAGGGAAAAGAAGATTCTCAGGACCAAAAGCGGCTTCATTGCGCACCGATGATGTAAAAAGCTGGTTTTCGGGATCATCAAGCGCCATTCCTATTTTTAAGGCAAGATGTGCGACAGAAGATTCATCAGTATGTTCACCGTCTACCGTAACAGTTCCGGACAAATGCCCGCCGTAAAAATGCGGAATAATACCGTTTAACAACCTGCAAAATGTGGATTTCCCTGATCCTGTTTCTCCCATAACAGCAAGAAATTCACCTTCCAAAACAGAAATATTTATCCCTTCCAGCGAATATTTTCTTTCCATATTACGGGGTTTTCCGGAATATGAATAATATACATTTTCTATATTGATTATTTGCCGGAGCACAGAATCCAAAAATCCTTTCCGTAATTTAAGAATAAGAACCCCGCGGCAATAACAACAATAAAAAAAATAAAAACGATATCAACTGCCTTCATTTTTGGTTTTTCAAGCCATGTTCTTGATTTATAAGCGCCGAAAGCGCGTGAATCCATCGCTACCGCCGAGTTTTGCGCCTTGCGCATTGCGCCTAACATCAGGGGAAGAGCTATGCCGGACCAGGCTTTTACCCTTGCATGAAATGAACCCTTCTCCAAAGAACCCATACCGCGCAATTTTTGCGCATCCATGACAGCAAAGGCTTCTTCCCTGAAATGTGAAACAAGGTTGAAACTGAACGTTATTGTAAAAGCTGCGCGGTAGTTAAGACCAAGCGTATTAAGAGCCGCAGCAAGACTGTACGGCGATGTAGTTTTTGAAAAAACAGAAAAAAGAATTAATATAGATACCAGACGGCAGATAATTAAAAGTCCAAGGTAAAAGCCTTCCCATTTTAGTGAAATCATACCAAAAAAAAACGGATTAATAATATTATTGCCTGAAACAAAAAGAGTCTGCATACATATTATCAGTAACGCTAACAATGAAAGATTCCGAATATTTTTAATTCCCGGGAAAGGAATTTTTGCCGCAAGATGAATAAAAAATAGTATAAACATCAAACAAACAGAAATAAAAAATTTGTCAATAAAAAAAATAAGTATAGTAAATGCCATAACAAAAAACAACTTGGCTCTGGGGTCAAACTTATAAAAAAAAGACATTAATAAATTTTACTATATACAAAAAAACAATTATATACTATACTTAAAAAATAAAATCAAGAAATAGTATAAGGAGTATTTTAATGACTGATGCAAAAACACGTTTAGCAAACAGGGAAAGACAAAGAAAGTTCCGTGAAGCGCACAGGGATGAAATCAACCAACAGAGAAAAGAACGGTACAACGCTCGTATAGCTAAGGGAAAATGCCCCCGTTGCGGAGGTAAAGTTAAAAAAGGTTATACCCTTTGCGCTGACTGCTGCGAATATCAGACAGACTTAAACCGAAAATACGCAAAACAAAGAAAGAAAACCGCGCCCAAGACTGCCGCAAAAAAAATTCCAGCGAAAAAGGCTAACGCCAAACCTGCCGCAAAGAAAAAAACGGCAAAACCCAAAACAAAAAAATAATAAAAGTGAATTGTTCGGAAACCGCGTATCACGGTACGGAACATTATTGGTACGATGTTTCCGGACTGCTTACACTTTACAGTAAAATATCAGAAAGAGAATAAACATCTTTAACTCCATCGACAAGAATTCCGCCCATGCCAAGTTTAATGGGAACGGCTAAGTCAATATCGTAACGATCACCCACAGAAATACACTGCCGCGGCGAAACACCGCATAGCTGCGCCGCTTTTAAATAAATTTCCTTATCGGGTTTTGATAAATAGCAAGTATCAAGTCCGACAATTTTACAAATAATGTCATTAACGCCGAGAATTGTAAGGGTACGGACCGCTACAGAAACAGGATTATTGGTAACTACGGCAAGTTTGTACCTGGACACAAGCCGCGTAAGCGTAAAACGAAGATGTTTGTCTTCTGTAAGATAATCTTCGGGACGGTATAATTCTTCCCGCATATGTACCATATCTTTTATGGAAATTCCAAACGATAAGAAAATATTCCCAAGACTGACGGATTCTCCGTTATGGGTATCCGCCCAGGTTTTTCTGTATTCGGCAACTTCGCTTTTCATCTGCTCAAATGACTTTCCCCGCATTTGCGCAAGACGCATAACAGGCAAATCAATCTGACTTCGCGCGTATTCATCGTGGGTATAAAGAGTACAATCCATGTCAAAAAATAAAGCCGGATTTGTTTTTTCCGCCGGAAGAGCGTATATTTTCATTCGCCGTTATTGACAAACGGAAGTTCGTGCTGAGGTTCAGGGACAACTGTCTGGGAAAGCAGGCGGTTAATAATCGCGGCATTGTCCAAAAGATGTGAAACCGACTGATTTTGATGCAGACGGGAAATAACATGCGCAAAAAGACGCGTAATATTCACATTAACGTACCAATCGCGCTTTACAACTTCTTCCTGATAAACGGCATTTGTTCCGATAATACGGTAAAAAAGCCCTTCCTTGTAAGCTTCGTCAAAATGCGAAATAGCGTCTCCTGAAAAAAGCGGAAGGCTAATAGCGCATATAATTCTGCGCGCGCCGTTTTCTTTAAGAAGCCTCATTCCTTTTATCAGGGTTCCGCCCGTACCAAGCATGTCATCCGCCATAAAAACAGTTTTATCCCTTACATTGCCTAGAAGGCGTATCTGGGAGATGTTTGTCTGTGAAGCGTCCTTGCTAATTCTGGAATAATCCCTTTCCTTGTACAAAAGAGCGAGCGGTTTTTTACAGGCGGATGCGTAAAATTTATTCCTGTCCACGGCTCCTGTATCAGGTGAAACAACAACAAAATCATCATTAAGAATACCGTCCATTTTAGACAGGGTTTGAATAATCTGATAACTCGCGTGGAGGTTCTCAAGGCGTATTTTATTGAAAGCGTTAATAATATCTCTGGAATGAATATCAAGAGTAATAATATGGTTTACCCCAAGACTTTCAAAAATTTTTCCGATACGGCTTGCGGTAAGCCCTTCCCTGCCCTTTGCTTTGTGCTGTCTGGCGTAGGGGTAGTTCGGTATTACAAGAGTAATCCTTTCAGCCCCGGCATGCTTTGCCGCGTCAATTGTAACAAAAATTGTCATTAAATGATCGTTTATGGAAAGATCCTTAACTTGACCGCTTGAAAATTTAACAGGATAGCGGTTTTCAACATCCTGAAAAATATATACGTCCTTGCCGCGAATAGATTCTTCAATTTCGGATTTTATCTCTCCGTTCGGAAACAGCGTAAATTTTACGGAAACTTTGAACGGCTTACATGTACCGTTATCGCTGCTGCTGTGCGAAGACACTCCGCGGACAACAATTCTGTTAATAATGTCAATTTGTAAAGCTGCCTGTTCGGGAGTTATATTGTAATGTTTACAAAGATCTTCAATAGTGTGTTTACGGCTTTGACGGTATTTAACGTTAAGGTGTTCAACAACTTCATCCGCGAAAACTTCTCCGCCGGGACAGGCAATTATGGCAAGATTCGCAGAATTGAAATATTTCATGATTATTTACTTAAATTAATCTTAAATAAATAAACAGATTTGATCAATATACGTTATTTGTCTATCCAGTTTAAACTTCTGCCGACTGCCTTGTGCCAGCCGGCGACAAGTCTTTCACACCGTTCAACTTCCATTCCCGGCTTAAAAACAACATCGCTCCGCCAGCGATTTTTAACTTCGTCTATGTCTTTCCAGAAACCTGTTGTAATTCCCGCAAGACAAGCCGCACCAAGAGCGGTAGTTTCCCGGATAACAGGACGCACAATGGAAATACCGCAAATATCAGATTGAAATTGCATGAGGAATTTGTCTCTCGCTGCTCCTCCGTCAACCTTTAATTCCGAAAATGAATAATTAAGGTCTTTTTCCATAGCGTGCAAAAGATCCATAACCTGATACGCTATCGATTCCTGCGCCGCCCTTATGATATGGGCGCTTTTTGTTCCTCTTGTAATACCTGTTATACAACCCCGGGCGTACATATCCCAATACGGAGCGCCGAGTCCAGTAAAGGCCGGAACAATGTACACTCCGCCTGTATCATTTACTTTGGAAGCAAAATATTCGCTGTCCGCACTGTCGGTAATAAGGCGCAATTCGTCCCGCAGCCATTGAATTACAGCGCCTCCTGTAAAGACCGAACCTTCAAGAGCGTACTGTACGCCAAAACCGGCGGCAATGGTAGTTAAAAGTCCGTTCACGCTCCTTGCGGGGTTTGAGCCTGTGTTCATCAAAAGGAAACAGCCCGTCCCGTAAGTGCATTTTACATCGCCCTTTTCAAAGCAGCATTGACCGAACAGCGCAGCCTGCTGATCGCCCGCTACACCCGCAATCGGAATCTCAACGCCTTCAATATTCGCGGCGGTAAAAACAGCGCCCGACGGTTTTACCTGTGGAAGCATAGCGCGGGGAATGTCAAGAGCTTCAAGGAGCTTCTCATCCCAGTCAAGTTTGTTAATGTCGAAGATCATCGTGCGGCTCGCGTTTGTGTAATCGGTAACATGAGCCTTTCCGCCGGAAAGTTTCCAGATTAGCCAGGTGTCAACAGTGCCGAAAAGAACCTCGCCTTTCTTTGCTTTTTCACGCGCTCCTTCAACATTGTCCAGTATCCATTTTATTTTAGTCCCTGAAAAATAAGCGTCCGGTATAAGGCCTGTTGTTTTTGTTATGTGATCACCCAGCCCCGCGGTTTTAAGGGCGTCCACAATCGCCGAAGTCCTGCGGCATTGCCACACAATCGCGTTGTAAACCGGAAGCCCTGTGTTTTTATCCCAAAGTACCGTTGTTTCCCGTTGATTTGTAATACCGATAGCGGCAATCTCATTTACGTTTATTTTTGCGTTGGATAAAAGATCGACCATTACGTTATACTGGGAAGAAAATATTTCCATCGGGTCATGCTCAACCCAGCCTTCCCGCGGATAGATCTGTGTAAATTCCTTTTGTTCCGCCGCGACAATATTCTGTTCGCGGTCAAATAAAATAGCTCTTGAACTTGTTGTTCCCTGATCAAGAGAAAGAACATACTTAGCCATGATGATTTCCTTACGTTTAAAGTATACAGTCAGACGGTGATTACTTCAATTAAAAACCAAACTGATAATCAAGTTTATATTCATCAATAAGAGATTTTATTGTTTTTTTAAGGCTGTCATTAAGCGGAACTCCTTTGTCTTTCCGCTCAAGCCACGCAAGATATTCTTTTTCGCCTGCGGTGTAGATACGCTCCTGTCCGGGTGCTTTCGCCGAAGAACGAAGAGAGCGTAAAATATCGCCTGTTGTTTTTTTAAACTTGTCAGGTTCCGTAAACGCGTTGATGTCGATTGCCATAAAAAAATGTCCAAGATGATACGGAACTTTTCTGCCGTCTTTGTCAAAACCGTTAAGCGCTTTTAAAAATTGTCCCTGCTGTAAGGCGGCGCTTAAAATTTCAACCACTGCAGCGTAACCATAACCCTTGTAGCCTGCTCCTTCCTCACCAAGCCCGCCGAGAGGAGCAAGAGCGCAGGTGTCTTTGTTAAGACCTTCAAGAGCTTTCGCTGCGTCTGTTTCGCTCGTACCGTCCCTTTTTATTACCCAGCCTTCCGGTAATTTTTTATTGATACGGTCGTAATGTTCAATTTTGCCGCGCTGAGAAACGGAAGTGGCGCAGTCAAGCACAAAAGGGAAATCTTCATCTGTCGGAATGCCGAATGTCAGCGGATTTGTGCCTAACATATTGTCTATCCCGAACGTAGGAGCGATTGAAGGGCGTGCGTTCGTTCCGGTGATACCGATCATATTCTCTTTTGCCGCCATAGTTGCGTAAAAACCGGCAATACCGTAGTGGGTGGAGTTACGCGCAACTACCATACCAAGCCCGTATTTTTTGGCCTTGTTAATCGCCATTTGCATTGATTTCCTGCCGATAACATGACCCATTCCGTTATGGCCGTCTATTACCGCAGTTGCAAGGTAATCTTTCACAACCTCAAAATCAGTAACAGGGTTTTGAATACCGTCCTTGATCCTGTCGATGTAAATCGGCTTAAACCTGCCGACTCCGTGTGAGTCGATTCCGCGCTTGTCGGATTCTATCAGTATTTCCGCGCAAATTGCCGCGTCCTCAGAAGGAACTCCGACTTTTATAAAAACATCCTTCATGAAGGATTCAAGTTTTTCAAAACTCGCGTAACTTATATCCGCCATAAAATCTCCGGGTCTGTTTACAATTTTCTCGCTACAACAATAAGCCTGTTTGCGTATTGATCATACGGACTGCCGTCCCATTCGCCGTAGCTGTCTATTTTGGAAAAACCGGCTTCCAAAAGCAGTGATTTTAACTCCACAGCCGAATAAAGCCTGTAAGAAAAAGTTTTTTCGTATTTTTTTCCGTCCTTGATTAGTATCCACCGATTATGGAGAAATGTCCACGCGTCTAAAACTTTGTATTTTGTTAACACCATGAATCCGGCGCGTTCAAACCACTCGGATTCAATAAAATCCCGGACTGCTACTTCTTTTCCGAAAATATCTATAATAAAGCAGCCGCCCTTTTTCAATGAATTATAAACATTCCGCACAAGACGCAAGTCGTCATCCTGACTTTCAAAATAACCGAATGAATTATACAGATTTAAAGCCAGATCAAAAGCTTCAGGTCTTTTAAATTCTCTCGCGTCCGAGTGAATATATTCAATTTCAAGATTTTCGTACGCTGCTTCTTCTCTCGCGGTTTTTAAATAACTTTCCGTAATATCGACGCCAGTAACCTCATAACCCATGCGGGCAAGCTCGGCGCTTATCCTGCCGAACCCGCAGCAAATATCAAGAACTTTAGGCGGTGATTTTAAGGAATTGGGATTTTCGCCGTACAGATCCAAGCCGGCAAGATTGGTTATACCGTCGGTAACAGCCAGAACTTCTTTCCAATGCGCTTCATCAAACATAATGGGAGCAAATTGCTCCCAAAAGTTTGAGTCATTGAACCATTCAGAGTTTTTAACCGGCACTTAAACGCGGCTTTGCTGTTTACCTGCGATCAGGCTACCGAATATTCGGCCGGGTTTAAATACCCTGTCTGTACACAGATATTAAAAAGATGCCTTGTTATGGTTTCTTCTGTTGTTTTTATGCTTCCGTTATTGTCGCGTGTAAAACGAACAAGATATTCGTTATCCGTCTCTTTCAGAATATCAATGTATTCCTTATTACCCGATACAGCTTTTATATTATAACGTTTCATATCTTCAATATCGGTAAAATAATTTCTTCTCTTGAGAATTTTATTTTTCTATTTTATAGTGAAAAAATGAAAATTCGCTACAAAATGTTCCTTGTTGTCCTGCCCCTGATTATTGTTCCCCTTGTCTTAGCGGAAACAGCGTCATATTTTCTTGCCGTAAACGGCGTTACGCGCCTTGCCCGCCAGCTCTTAAGCTTTAAACTGGGAGAACTTGAAAAATTTACCGACAGCCAATGGTCGCTTCTTGTGGAAAATAACTATGCCGGAAAGCCTGATATGACTGAAGCCGCGAAAAAAGCGGTTGAAAATTACGCTCGCAGTATAATTTTAAGTAATTCTGAAATTATTTTCGCTGTTGATAAAACCGGCTCTGTCGCTATGGCAAGCACTGATCCCGGACTTTTACCTGACGAAAAAGAGCCTCTCATTGAGCTTCTGCTTGAAGAAAAACAGGGGCTTCAAACCGCCGTTATCGGCGGAGAAAAAAGAATTTTCCAGTCTTTTTACTTTACGCCGTTTGACTGGTTTATTTTAATAACTGAAAAAGAACAGGTTTTTTACCGCGACGCAAAAAATATTGCGGAGCAGACTGTCATTACCCTGTGCGTTTCAGTCATAGCCGCTGTATTCCTGTTAATATTTATTACACGCAGCCTTACAAATCCCCTTGCCAGAATTGTAAAAACTATGGATAAAATAATTGAGACCGTAGACCTTTCATCGCAGGTTGAAGCCGAATACCGCGATGAAACCGGAATCCTCGCTATGACATTTAACAAAATGACGGGAGAACTTGACAAGGCATACGGGCAGATAAAGCATTACGCGTTTGACGCAGTCCTCGCCGGGAAAAAAGAAGAACGTATCCGCCGCATTTTCCAGAAGTATGTTCCAAACGATGTCATTGAACGTTTTTTTGCTTCGCCTGAAAAAATGCTTGTAGGCGAGAACCGCAAGCTTTCGATTCTTTTTTCCGACATTCGCTCCTTTACGACAATTTCGGAAGGTCTTGCACCTGACGAACTTGTAAATTCGCTGAACCGTTATTTTTCAGGGCAAGTGGACATTATTTATAAAAGAAACGGCATTGTAGATAAATATATCGGAGACGCGATAATGGCTTTCTGGGGAGCTCCTGAAAAACACCAGGATGACGCGCTGCAATCGGTATTATCCGGGCTTGAAATGACAGACGCGGTAACTGCTTTTAACGAAAACCAGCGAAAACTGGGCAAGTGCGAATTTAAGATCGGAATAGGCCTTAATTACGGAGAGGTAACAGTCGGGAATATAGGTAGCGAGAGAAAAATGGACTACACGGTAATAGGGGACGCCGTAAATCTCGCTTCCCGCATGGAAGGACTGACCAAAACATATCATTCCGAATTATTAATTTCCGAGTATCTCTTTGAAGAACTGCGGAAAAGTTCGCCTAACGCGGGCCTGAGTTACAGACTCCTTGATATGGTTGCCGTAAAAGGCAAAACCAGGGGAGTAAGAATATTTACCGTAAAAAAAGGACTGTCCGCTTCGGAACAGAAAGCGTGGCCTTTGCATAATACGGGAATGAAACTCTACTATAGCCGCTCTTTCCGCGAAGC
>JAITFK010000051.1 GCA_031281555.1 Treponema sp.
CCTTTTTCAATTTGCTGCTGGAAAAGCGGAACTATCGAGCCGCGGGAACCAAGCACATTACCAAAACGGACTATTACAAAGTTAGTACTGTCTTTTTTGGCGGCTTCAAGAACCATTTGTTCGCAAAGATACTTTGAGACTCCGTAAACTGAAACAGGTTCTACGGCTTTATCCGTAGATATATGCACAAAACGCTTGATACCGTGCTTGATAGAAGCGTTGATCAGATTTTCAGTTCCGAATACATTGTTTTCAATTGCCGCGACCGGATTTGCCTCCATCATCGGAACATGTTTATAGGCGGCGGTATGGAAAATCGCGTCGGCTTTTAACTGGCTTAATATATAGTCCATATAACCCGCGTCTTTTAAATCCCCTATGATAGGAACAATTGCCGCTTTCTCACCGACACCTTCTTCCTGAAGTAAACGCAGTTCTTTGTCAATTTGGTAAATAGAATTTTCACCATGCCCAAAAAGGTAGAGCCTTGAAGCGCCGCCTGAAAGAAGCTGACGGCATAATTCACTGCCGATTGAACCGCCGGCCCCCGTAACAAGTACGCGTTTACCTCTCACATAGGAAAGGCTTTCTCTCAGATTTATTGTTACAGGGTTTCGCCCAAGTAAATCCTGAAGATCAATGGAACGGGTCTGTATAAAATGAGCATCACCGTCAACAATTTGTGAAATACCGGGAAGGATTCGTATTTTTTGAAAATTAGCCTTTTTAAGGATTGTGTAAAGTTCTTTTAACTGTTCCGTACCGGCGCTCGGCATAGCGATAATAGCTTCGTCCGCCGGATTTGTCCGTAATAGAAGCGCTACATCTTTAATAGGGCCTAAAACAGGGATACCGTCAATTCTTTTACCTATTTTTTCAGAGTCGTCATCCAAAAACGCTACAACTTCGCCGAAAATCGCTTTTGAGGTGATTTCAACGGCGAGAGTACGTCCTGCGAATCCGGCGCCGATAATATACAGACGTTTTGACTTTTCCGTTATCTTGCCCTCTGTTTTTCAAATTCCAATGATCCTATAACCTCAAAAGCAAGGTCTATAGAAAACGAATCATTGTACAAATCCAAGCTTACTTTTGCCCTTCTTTTTCTTTTATCGACTTTAATGATCCTTCCCTCAAGTCCCGTAAGAGGTCCTTCTACTACAACAATACGCGAGTTTTCATCAAAGTAAACTTTTGAACTGCCTGCTACAGCCCCTGTGTTATTAATAAAATGAAGTACAAGCTCCAAATCCTGACCGTTAAGCGCCGTTATGTCTTGATTTGACTTTAAAAAACGGTAAAATCCTTCTGTTCGCCTGAATTCCCACTGATAATTTATAATTTCATCATCGCTTTCAGCTTCAATAAAAACATATCCGGGAAAAACGCCGGACAGTGAAGGTTTCAATTTTCCCTGTTTCCTGATATCCAGCCGTCTTTGCGGAAAATATAACGGAAGCGTAATTTCGGGATGCAAGTTTTTAAGAAGTTTGATAAATTTATTTTCACAGCGGGTTTTAACCTGTATAGCGTAATAGTTCATTTGTTATTAACTAATCGGAAATATATGATAAAAGCAGTAATTTTTATTCGTATTGCTGATATCATTAACATTAAATTGGCCTATTTAGAGAAAAAACCGGAATGCCGATAACAAAAATGGAGGACTAATGTTTAAAGGTATCATTACGGCCGCGTTATTCGGCTTTTTTTTAACGTTCAATATTGAAGCTATTGAAGCGTCGATGATCTCTTTTTATGTAATAGAAACAGGTCTGCCTGAAAAAGCGGAAAGAAATAAACATTCAACGCTTTGGGAAAACGCTTTTATGGATGTTTTTTTTGACCACGGGTACATTATCACCAATTACCCGATGCTGCGTCTTGGAGCAAAACCTGAGGAGAGTATTATTAAAGCGTCGGGATTTGATGTTGACGAAGCAAAAGACGCCGGAATTGAATATATACTGATAGCCCAGCTTGACTATGATTCTTTATTAAAAGGACCGGAAGAAATTACATTCTATCTTTTTACTGTAGCCCAGCATGAAATAATTTATGAAAAAAAGATTTCCGGTAAATCTTACGGGTTGGAAAAAGACGAATTTAACGACCTAAAAACAATAATCAAGGAATTTGTCAGGTTTGTCAGCAATTTTTAAGGGGAATTTATGAGAAAACGGATAGCTTTATTGATTGCGCTGTCTCTTTTTACGGTTACAGTTTTATCATCATGGGAAGGAGCTGCCGCTGTAGCTCCTGAAGGAGAACTGCCCGCAGTCGGATTCTTTATCGCGACCAATTCATTCCCCAGAAATATAGTAGTTGACATTACCAACCTTGAAACTAATAAAACAACACGCGCGATTGTCGCCAATGAGCTTGATAACCCAGGATTACTCGCAATTATTTCCCGCGAAGCCGCCGAATTGATTGGCATGAGACGCGGCTCAATCAGTACAATAAAAATTGTACAACCGACAGAGCCTGTTGCTTATTTACGTTTTGCCGAAGGAGCCGCTTCAGGTACTCCTTACTATAGTTCGAGTGATGTCATTACGGAAGATACATACAAACCTCCTGTTCAGGAAAAGGAATCTCCCGTTGGAATGACAGGCCCAAGTTATGTATTGGAACCTGAGTGGCGCGCGAGAAGCGCCGCGCCTTATATTCCCGGTACACCGGCCGATTATTCTGTAAGTCCTATTCCGGCAGAAAAAAAAGATGAACCTCCCGCTTTTATCGCAGAACCGGCGCAAGAAAAAAAAGATGAAGAACTTCCCGTATATATTACAGAACCTGTTCCGGTAGAAAAAACAGAAGAACCGCCTGCACAAGTTACGGAACTTGTCCCGGAAAAAACACTAGAAGAACCTTCTGTACAGATTACTGAACCGGTTCCGGTAGAGAAAGTCGAAGAACCTCCAGCACAAGTTACTGAACCGGTTCCGGTAGAAAAAGTTGAAGAACCTCCCGCGCAGGTTACTGAACCGGTTCCGGTAGAAAAAGTTGAAGAACCTCCCGCGCAGGTTGCTGAACCGGTTCCGGTAGAAAAAGTTGAAGAACCTCCCGCGCAGGTTGCTGAACCGGTTCCGGTAGAAAAAGTTGAAGAACCTCCAGCGCAGGTTGCTGAACCGGTTCCGGTAGAAAAAGTTGAAGAGCCTCCCGCGCATTTAGCGCAGGTAGTTCCGGAAAAAAAAGATGATGTTCTGCCGCCTTTAAAAGAATTTATTCTTACACCCGCGGAAGAAAGACCGCCTGAAAATACCACTCCTTACGATATTGATCCTTCGAAAATTATTCCCGGGATAAGACCCGCGCCTGCCGAAGAAAAACCGCCTGAAATCACCAACATCGATCCGGCGTATATCATTCCCGGAATAAAACCTGCGCCGCCTGAAGAAAAGCATCCGCCTGAAAATACTATTTACGGTATTGATCCTTCGAAAATTATTCCCGGAATTACAACTGCACCGCCCGCAAAAGAACCTGAAAAGCCTGTTCTTCCTCCGTTCATTGATAAGATAACAAAACTTGAGCGCGGATGTTATTATGTGCAAATTGCTTCTTATGACAATCTTGAGTCTGTTGAAAACGCGTTAAAACAGATTGATCGCAGATACAGTCCTGTTATATATATGTCAAATGATACTACTTACTGCATTTTGCTCGGGCCTCTTAATCAGGGTGAAAGCGCCGCTATATTGCAGAGGTTTAAAAGCATCGGTTATAAAAAAGCTTTTATCAGACATGAATAATGATTTGAGGTATTAATGTTTGATGAAATAATAAGTATTTGGGATAATAACAAATATACTATTTTAATAATAGGCAAAAAATTATTGGCGTCGGGAATTATCTTTGGTATTGGGATAATATTAACCAGAGGCTTTAAGAAAATAATAGAAAAAGCAACCGCTGCAAAATTGCATGTTGATGATACAAGAAGTTCAATTTTACGGCATATCATAAACTACGGAATTTTCATCATCTGCGTGATATTAATACTCAATATTTTCGGTATTAATACGGCAAGCCTTATCGCGGTACTGGGAGCGGCCGGACTGGCAATCGGTCTTGCCCTTAAAGATACCTTGGGAAATATTGCCGCAAGCATCAGTCTTTTTTTTCTGGGCAGTTACCGGCTTGGAGAATTTATAGAATTCGACTCTTTTATGGGAACAGTAAAAGAAATAAATCCTTTTACTACCATACTGGAAACGCCGGAAGGTATATATATATCAGCTCCGAATTCTTGTATTTGGGGAAATCCAATCAAAAACTATTCCCGTAACGGTAAAAGACGTATGGAGCTATTTATCCGTATATCATATTTTGATTCTATAGATACAGCGTTTAATGTATTAAACGAAATAATTATTTCCGAAACAAGGTTTTTAAAAACTCCGGCTCCTCAGATTGTAGTCCAGTCACTTCAGGACAGTTCTGTAAATTTATGCGTCAGGGCATGGGCAAATAATCAGGATTACTGGGATATTTACTGGTTTCAAATGCGAAACATTAAGGAAAAAATTGAAGAAGCAGGACTTCATATTCCGTTTCCGCAGCAGGAAATATATATCTGCGACAAACCGGATTCCAAAACAATTAACTAACTCTATCTTAAAAAACAAAACAAGTATATAATCAGTATTGTTTTTGGAGTAAAAGTAATGCGCTGGCTGTTTTCTATTCCGATATTTTTTCTCATTTTTTTGGGCATTTGTTTTTACATAGGCATAAAATTATTGTTTTTTATTCGCTGTTTCTCTCCTAATACAAAAACTGTCATTTTCTGGATTTTTTTTATTTTAGTCTGCTGTATCCTTCTTTTTACAAATTTCCTGCCTCTAAAAATAAATATATTGCGCATAACAGGTTCATACTGGATGGCAGTATTTATGTACCTGTTTATGCTGCTTGTACTGTCTGACTTAATAAGGCTTTTATTATTCCTTGCCGGAAAAAGAATCGCTAACATTAATTTTTACACTGTAGGAGCGGCGTTAATATTATGCGCTATCCTGCTTGTTTACGGTTCGCTGCACGCCCTTTCCGTAAAAACGGTAAATTACTCTCTTACTTTACGCGGAGAAGGCACCGGTACTCGCATAACGTTGATTTCCGATACGCATATCGGCGCTTCGGTCGGAAAATCGCATATAAGAAGAATTGTAGAAACGATAAACCGTACTGAACCTGACATAATTTGTATCGCGGGGGATGTCTTTGACGGAAATCTTAACGTTATAAATGATTTGGAAGGCGTTATTACTCAGCTTAAATTAATAAAAGCGCCGTTAGGCGTATACGCCTGCCTTGGCAACCACGATGTAGACAGAATGAGTATCAGTGGAGGCAGGACGGGTCGGATTGTTGAAATTCTAAAAGAAGCCGGAATTGTTTTGTTACAGGATGAAGTTCTTCAAATAAAAGAGAATTTATTTATAGCAGGCCGCAAGGACGCCCGTCCAATCGGTATGAACGCGGAGAGGAAAAACGCGCATGAATTGCTTGCGGGTACTGACGGGACAATCATTATGCTGGATCATCAGCCGACACAATTTCCGCAAAATGAACAGGCCGGTGTCGATCTTCTGTTTTGCGGGCATACCCACAAGGGACAGGTTTTTCCCGCAAACATTATTACACACTTTATGTATAAAAAAGCGGGAGCGGTTCATTATGGTTACTGGAAGGGGCAGACAATGCAGGCTGTCGTTACATCGGGAGCCGGATTTTGGGGGCCTCCTGTCAGAATCGGCACAAACAGCGAAGTGGTTGTAATTGATATCACTTTTTCGCCATAATTTATTATAGAATCAATTTAGGAGGAAAATATGAAATACATCAATTTTGATAAAACGGCCGTTTACCAAAAATTAAAAAATGCGGCTTTGGATTTTGATCTGAAAAATAAACTTGACGCAAAGAGAGTGGGGGAGTGCGTTGTCCCAATGGCAGCGGGACTTACGTATTCATGGGCAGCCAAATCTGTAAGCGATCAAACTGTAAAACTGCTGCAGGAACTTGCGGAAAAACAGGGATTAATCGAAAAATACAAGACGCTTCTTAATGGAGAAGTAATGAACACAGGAGAGAACCGAAAGGTTCTTCATCATCTTTCACGAGGGCAGCAGGGACAGCCTGTCATTGAAAACGGAAAAAATATCGGCGATTTTTACCGCAAAGAGCTTGAAAGGTTCGGTGATTTCGCGAATGAAGTTCATCAGGGCAAGTATAAAGGCTCAACCGGCAAACCATTTACCACTGTTGTGCAAATCGGTATCGGAGGCTCAGACTTAGGCCCGCGCGCAATGTATCTGGCTCTTGAAAACTGGGCCGCGACCGAAGGCAAAAAGCGCATGGACGCGAAATTTATCTCCAATGTTGATCCCGACGACGCTTCCGCAGTTATTGCACAATGTAACCTTGAACAGTGCCTTTTTATCCTTGTCTCAAAAAGCGGAACTACGCAGGAAACGCTGGCGAATGAGCTTTTTGTTAAGGACAAGCTTGTAAAAGCCGGGCTTGATCCAAGCAAACAAATGATCGCAGTAACAAGCGAAACAAGTCCTCTTGCGCGTAACAGCGCGTATCTTAATTCATTTTACATTGACGACTATATCGGCGGACGTTATTCGTCAACTTCGGCTGTCGGCGGATGTGTTTTATCCCTCGCGTTCGGGCCTGAAGTGTTTAAGGAATTCCTCAGCGGCGCAGCTGAAGCCGATAAAATGGCGCTTGAAACTGACATTCTAAAAAACGCCGCTCTTTTGGACGCGCTAATCGGAGTTTGGGAACGAAACTTTTTAATGTATTCGTCTACCGCGGTTCTGCCGTACAGTCAGGCTCTCTCACGTTTCCCGGCGCACCTTCAGCAGATGGATATGGAATCAAACGGGAAACGAGTTAACCGTAACGGCGAAAGTATAGATTACAGTACAGGCCCGGTTATTTTCGGAGAGCCCGGTACAAACGGGCAGCATTCTTTTTACCAGCTCCTCCATCAAGGAACAAATGTAATTCCATTGCAATTTATCGGCTTTACAGAAAGCCAGCGCCATGATGACGTAACAGTTGACAATTCCGTAAGCCAGACAAAACTTGCGGCAAATCTGGCGGCTCAAATTGTAGCGTTCGCAAAAGGACAGAACAGCTCCGATAAAAACAAAGAGTTCCCCGGCGGACGGCCTTCAAGCCTGATATACGGGAAAAAACTGACCCCTGCCGTTTTGGGAAGCCTTCTTGCTCATTTTGAGAACAAAGTAATGTTCCAGGGATTTGTATGGAACGTTAACAGCTATGATCAGGAAGGAGTGCAGCTTGGCAAAATACTTACAAAAAAAGTTCTTTCAGGCAATTTCGGAGACAGCGCACTTGAAGCTTACAGTAAAATACTCGGTATATCATTTGCATAACTCTACTATAAAGCTTATTGTCTGCTCAAAAAATTGAGGGGTAAGGAGCGCGAAAGTATCCGCCGGAGTATTCAAATTTTTCCATGTCTGCGGAAAAAATTGTAATGAATTTGATTTTTTTATTTCACCTGATATTAACAGATTTGAAAATTCAGGGTACTCTCGTAATACAACTTCAAATTTGGACGCTTCTTCCTCAGGGAGCATTGTTATAGTCTGAGCTACAAAGCCGGCGCGTAAAAAACCCATGTCGTCGCAAAAAGGAGTCGGCGCGAGCAGAACCCTTTCAAAGCGAAGTTTATTTACAGTTTCAAGAGCTCTGTTCCTTAACACGCGGATGTTTTCTTTTAATTTATTGATATTGGGACGGTCGTTGTTTTTCAAAATAGAGTCTGTAATTGTGGATAAAATAAATGTATTTCCCGTACCGCAGGCATCAAAATTAAATATTCTTGCTTTTTCCAGCCCCCATGTTTTTAATTTTTTCGCCAGGGTGAAAGAGCCTTGAGCTTCAAAATTTTCACCTGAGACAAGTTCTTCCTTGTCAGTAAAAATAATTATCCAGTTGTCAATATTCTGTTCGGCAAATATCAATGCCGCGCGTAACAGATGAAAAACCGCTATACTGTTGTCATTAGCTCCCGGACTGCCTTCAACTCTGTCGTAATGGGCGACAAGCACATAAGGGTTTTGTCCGGCGAATGGAAAAGTATTTCCGGCGGAACGTATTTTTTGCCCATTGGGAAAAATAAATAAATGCCTGTTTCCGGCGACTGAAATAACGGTAGTATTTAACCCGGATTTTTCGATAGTTAAAAGTAAAGTGTTATAACGATCTGTTTTGAGAGCGATAAAAGAATCAAAACGATCATACGGACTTTGTTTTTTCCAGTTATTTTCATCAATGGGTATCATTTATTAATTTTTCTGCTTTTACCATGAAATGTTCCGGTATGAAATATCCTGTCAACCAATAATGCCAGAAACCTCCAGAATTTACCCTGACTTTGACCGTACTTTTTTGTAAAATCTCCGGCGGCGTTTGCGAGCGAATAACCCACATATTTCTTTTTCAAAAAATCCCAGTGCTTGATAATCCACACATACAGATCAGCTTCTGTTCTTCCCGGAAAATTTGCCAACAGCCACTGTTCTTTGATTATTGTTATGACCGGATTATAAACATTGTTATACCATGAGACAAGCGCGTCGCTGAAAGGAATTTCCTCCTGCATTCCTTCATTCATGTAATATTTATGAACAAGAATGTGATTGTAAATTACATCGTAACGTCCGGGAGAACTGAAATCAAGATTAAAATAATTCGTAAGTTTACCGAAATTTGTTTTTTCATAAAAAATATTTTTCTCATAATCAACAAGCGCCTGGCGAAGCTCTTCTGTTGTCATGGTAGGCTTGATATTTATTTCCGTTGAAAGGCTTGAAACTACAGCATCAATAAATTCAACATTTTGCATTCTGGCTACAGATACGCGGTGATTGCCGTCGCGGACAAAGTAAACTCCCCCGATTTCATAAAGTTGAATGGGCGGAAGAATAATGTCTCTGATATGCGCTTCGTCTACTCTTTGCCAGCGGTAACGAAGATGTTCTTTTTTAGGGAAAAAATATTTGTTAAAATCATGATAACGGCCTTCGCTGCCGACAATCATTTTTATAGGCACTATCTGGTTTCCCTTGTAAGATTCATTTTTAGGTTTCAGTATTTCCTTGACATCGTTAAATGAAAGAAGTCTGTCGCGATCTGTATGCAAAAAATTTTGTATCTGCGAAAGAATTGCCTTTCCCCTCGCGCTGGTAAAATCCATATAAGATTGATTGGTTATTCCGTCAACATCCATTTTATTCTCCCAAATTAATAACATAGTGGCTGTACGCGTTTACCACTATAGTGTTTTCCCATTTTGTACAACGCACGTCGCGTAAATCATACAGATGTATGTGTCCATGTACAAGGTACTTGGGCTTAAATACCTTCATAAACCACAGATAACATTTAAAACCTGTATGACACCTGTCTTTTTTATCATGTATACCCAACGGAGGCGCGTGAGTTAAAAGAATATCAACATATCTGCCGCGGGAAATACGGTTCCAAAGAAGACGGGGAACAAGCTTTATTAATTCAATATACATCTCAAAGTCCGTGAATTGGTTTGCGCCTTTGTTGTAACGCATGGAACCGCCGAGACCTGCGAGAATAAAATCGCCTTCTGTTTTTACCTTTGTTCCAAGGTGAATCGCTCCGCAGGCGTAAAATTCTCTGGTTTCATTAAATGGGATAGGTAAAAATTTCTTAAAAAACTTTTGATCTTTTGTATGATGATTCCCAAAAATAAAGTACAGAGGTTTATTCAGCATAGAAATTATGTAATCAAGGTAATCCATAGGCAGATCCCCTGCTGACAGAATTAAATCAATATCGGCAAACCGCTCCTTTATGTGCGGCGAATAAACCAGAGGATCAATTTGGTCGGAAATACAGAGTATTTTCAAGAATAAGCCTTTTTTCAGGTTAAATTAATGCCTGTGATGAATAAATACAAACTTGTCGATATTATAAGTATAAAAGAATGTAGCATTATTAACCTTGTAATTATTATTTTAACAGATTGTTTTATTATTAGAAAGGAAAAAAGATGAAAAAGGTTATTTTTATCATTTCATTGCTGTTATTAACGGTTTTTTGTTATGGGCAGAATAATTTTTCAAAGGGAGAAGAACTGTTTATGCAGAATAAGCCGGCTGAAGCGGTTATTTATCTTGAAAGCGCCGTCGCGGGCGATCCCTCAAGTGCTATTACCTGCCTTTACCTTGGTATTGTATATGAGCAGCTTAACAGAACTGAAGAGGCCATTGCCATATACAGGCGAATTTTACCTTCTGCCGGAAATCTGTCGGCCAATGTTGCCAATAATCTTGCAAATGTTTATTTTCATAGAGGGAATACGGATGAAGCCGAGCGTTATTATACTCAGGCCATCGGTTTTAATTCGGCGTTTTCAAGGGCGTACTTGGGAAGGGCAAATACCGGAATAAAAGCGGGTAAATTGCAAAATGCCGTTTCAGATTATGAACAGTATCTGGCATTGGAGCCGCAGTCTTCACAGCGGACAAGTATTGAAAATCTTGTAAATTTAATACGCGCCGAATTTACCGCCGCGGAAACAAGAAGGCTTCTTGCGGAAGAAGAGGAGAGAAGAATAGCAGAAGAAAAACAGAAACTTCTGGATTCGGTTTACGCTTCTCTGTATTCGGCGGCGGATCAAAGTCAGGGTATTTCATCGGGAGCGGAAGGTGTAGAAGGTTATGAAGGGGAATTTGTACTTGAATGAGAATGAGGGAGGGCTCTTATGATGACAAAACGTAAAAAGATTTTATTAATTTCAGGCGGGGCTTTAGTTATTCTTCTTGTCGCAGGAGGAATCTTCTTTTTCAGGGGAAAAAAATCAAGTAATTTTGACGCTGTTACAGTCGGCGGTACAGACGCAAGAAGGCAAAATACTATTAAACTGGCGGGAAATTATGTCGATGTCGGCGAATATGACAGAGCTTTAAATTTACTTGACGGTTTATTGATAGATAACCCCGATGATATTGACGCAAAATCGCTTTTACTCCAGATACTCGGAATGGATCGAAATAAAAACAGCAATGACGCTCTTTTTGAAGCGCAGCGCCGTTTACTGGAAGAACAGCGGCAGCAAAATGCGGCGTTATTCCAAAATCAACAGAATCAGGCGGCTTTAAATCAGCAAAGAATGTCCGGCGATTTAATAGCTGCTATGGAAGCGGACACCGCTCGCAGAGCTTCCATGCAGGCGGAAGAAGATCGCAAGAAATCGCAGGAAGCGGAACTTGCGAAGGCTTCACGTGAACTGCAGGAAATAATGAGGAGAATTAACAACCTTGTGGCGGACGGGAAAGCAAGGCTTGTCTCAAAAGACCTTGAAGGCGCTGCTAAGTTATTTACAGAAGCCAGAAATACCATGCCGCCGGGTGAAACCCGTTTTGAATCGCAGAAATTAGCTGACATCGCGGACGCTTACTACAGTTACAGCGTAAATAATCCCAATACTTCAGGCAGCCGTGAAGCGGTTACAAAAGCGACGGAATACGCGAATGAATCGGTCTTGAAGGATTCTACTCAGGCGCTGCCGCATTATGTTCTGGGGAGAATTGCCCGCGATGCCAATCAGACTGATAAAGCCATAAATGAGTTAAGGGAAGCCGCCCGTCTTGATCAGAACAATTACCTGTATTCATTTGATCTTGGACGTGTTCTTTTTACATCCCGCCGTTATCAGGAATCAAGGGATTCATTTCAGAATGTAACAAAGGTAAACCCGAACTTTGAGCCGGCATGGTACAATCTCGGCGGAACATTCAGAATGTTAAACCGTCAGGACGACGCTTTAGCTTCGTACAGGCAGGCTGTCGCTATAAAAGCCGATTATGCCGCAGCTTACCGTGAAATCGGCAGGATACTCCTAGCCAGAAACGAGACAAAGGGCGCTATAGAAGCTTTCTCAAAAGCGCTTCAACACAGCAACAATGATTACAATACGTTATGTGAATTGGGAGCAGCGTACAGTCAGGCAGGGAATTTTGTTGAAGCGGAAAACGTTTTTAAAAACGCTCTTAATATAAATCCTTCCGACGCTCAAACCAATTACAATATGGCGGTTGTAAAACTCGGGCTAAAAAAGTACACGGAAGCGATTTCTTTCGCCAAGAATGCCGTAGACAGCAATCCGACAAACGCTGTTTATGTGTACACTCTCGGGCTTGTGTGCGAAGAATCAGGCGCTACTGATTTGGCGGTTGCCGCTTATCAAAAGGCTATGTCTCTTGATCCTCGCTATATTCGCCCGAGGATCAACCTTGGAAGCATTTATCTGTCAAACGGAAAATACGATGAAGCGATTGCCTGTCTTAACGAAGCGTACTCTGCGGAACCTTCAAACTTTGAGGTAAACAACAATCTGGGCGCTGTTTACGCCAAGAAAGAAAACTGGTCGTACAGCATTGTCCATTATGAAAGAGCGTTATCCGCAAAATCCAATGACCCCACTGTGCGTTTCAATCTTGCCCGCGCTTACGCAGGCACAGGCGACCTTGAGAAAGCGCAGACCTCGTATCAGGCGCTGC
Source organism: Treponema sp. (assembly GCA_031281555.1). GTDB lineage: Bacteria > Spirochaetota > Spirochaetia > Treponematales > Breznakiellaceae > WQXQ01. The sequence continues at coordinate 12,594 of JAITFK010000051.1, forward strand.
TGCGTATCGCTCCCGACAACTGGGACGCTATGTTTGAGCTCGGAATGACTTGTATTTCATTGGGAAACAACAACGACGCAAAACGCTACTTGCAGGATTTGTTAAGCAGAAACCCCAACTATACAGGCAAGGCGGAAGCGGAAAGGATTTTAAGAAGTTTATGAACGCAATAGTAACGGTAGTTGGGAACGACAAGGTCGGAATAATCGCCAAAGTTTCCGCTTTTTTGGCGGAGCGTGATATTAATATCGAAGACATTTCGCAGACGGTTTTAAGCGGAAACTTTGTTATGATGATGATGGTTAATCTTTCGTCATGCTCTAAAGCCCTTGAGGAAATTAAAAAAGAACTTGTCTCTCTCGGCGATACGCTTAATGTAAGTATAAGTCTGATGCATGAAAAAGTTTTTTCTGCGATGCATCGAATTTAGAAAGCTTACACTGCGGCGGCTATTTTTTCTCCAATCAGTTCACCGATTATTTGAACAGGGGTTTGATGGGTTGCCAATGCGCGAGTCATTATGTAGTCAGCCGCAGCAGGTTTAAGCAAATTAAGTAATTCACGCTGTTTGATGAAAATATCAGGTTTACTAAAATCGACTTTCGGAGTGTTACGGGTTAATTCCTCGTCCAGTGAGTCTGCTTCTTCTTCAGTCATATACGCCATTTCTTTCTCCTATAGCATATCATGCGGCAAAAAACCTTTTCTACACTTCATCGCATGAAATACATTTACATGCTCATCATCAATACGATTATACATAATTTCGATGGGGTTACCGCGAGTATCAAAGCCTATGAGTAAAAACTTGTTTTCATAGTCTTCCAAAAGACCATTACGAATTGGATGAAGGAATGCCCATTCAATATCAGCTTCGGTAAGTCCGTGCTTAAAAGCAGACTGATTATAGATAATACTTGCATCCATGAGTAAAGCATAATCTTTACATGGTATTTTAGCAACTATGTCTTACGGCGGCTGGGCAAAGCCCTTGCGGGTGTTTAGCGGCTGTGGCCTTTGTTGACGCACGCTTTGGCGTGGCTGCATCGGCGATCCACACCGATACACCCGCAAGGGCTTTGCCCTGCCGCCTGCAAGGTATATTTGATTTATACGGGTTAATTCTTTTTAATGCTGAAATTTAGTGTTATTTATAGTTGATAAAAATAAAAGGTTCAAATATGATAATAATCTGAGTACAAAGGAGTTTTGTTATGATTATACCTTCAGAACAAGAATTGAGGAAATATAAGGCATATTATAAAACCGATACAGATTTCACAGCTTACGCACGCCTGTTGCAATCAAAGTGGCGTGAAGAAAAGGATTATCCGATAGGTAAATCAATGAAAATTGATAAAAAAGGGATTAAACATTATGGTAATTATTATGGCAATTATATTGAAGAAATATTTGCTGAAGAGAAAGGTTGTAATTTTTTAACACCCAAAATATGGAATATTGCGAAAAAAGAAATAGAAAAGGCAAAATATGATAATAATCGTAGAAAACACAGTGGAGCTTTGTATGAAGAATACAGATTTAAGTGTAATTTATTAACTTCACAATCATTATGTTTTAATTTATTTGGTGAGTTTTTAGATAGAAAAGATGTTCTATTAAAAATATTCAATGAAATGAAGCCAAATCTAATGGATAAAATTACAGAAATTAAATTTGAATATTCTCCTGGACGTGGCGATGAAAAATATCTTGGTGATCATACGGCTGCTGATGTTTTTATTGAATATGAAAAAGATAATGAAAAATCATTTCTGGGAATTGAAACAAAATATGTCGAGTCATTAACCGAAGAATCACATAAAGATGCAGAATCTAATTTTAAAAGGCATCCGCAATATAAAAAAATAACTGAAAGTTGTGGTTTATTTAAGCCCGATGTAATCAATGATATAAAAAAACCTCCTTATTCACAGATATGGCGTGATCATCTTCTGACTATTTCTCTAAAAATGGGTGAAAAAAAATTATATAATAATGGATATTTTGTATATTTATATCCATTAAATAATAAGGAGTGCCGTACCGGTATAAAGGACTATATGAATTTTTTACAAAATCCGGAAACAAGTATTTTTGAATTGTATGTTGAAAATATAATTAATATCATACAAAAATATATAAATGAGAGTTGGGCCAAGGAATTGTTTAACAGATATATAAAAGGACTGTAGAAAAGGATGGCACTTCGCCTAACGACTGTTTACGCTTCGCTGACAGCCGTACTATTACAATCAACTTATTCTGCAATAAGCCGTAACAATTATTAGGCGGGCAGAGCGAAGCCCTTACGGCGATGTCGGTGTGGATTCAGTAAACGCCACGCCAAAGCGTGCGTAAATAAAGTCCACAGCCGTAGAATCGCCGTAAGGGCTTCGCTCTGACGCCAAAAGATTGATGTTGCTTTGCGCTGACGCTGTAATAAAGGCTTTGCACTGTTCGCTGTAATATTATATAAATGGATATAATGCTATTCACTCCTTTTGAGATAAAAGAAACCGTCGATATGTTCATGCGCTACAAGCTGGACATCAGAGCAATCACGCTGGGCGTTTCGCTGCTGGATTGCGTCTGTTCGACAGGAAAAGCGACACGGGCGAAAATACGGGAAAAACTCCTGCGTATAGCGCAGCCCCTTGTCAAAACAGGCCGCGACATAGAAACAGAATACGGAATCCCGATAATCAACAAACGTATTTCGGTAACCCCCATCGCCATTGTGGCGGCTTCAAGCGAGGAAGAGGATTTTACGCCGTTTGCCGTAACGCTTGACGATGCAGCAAAGGAACTGGGCGTAGATTTTATCGGGGGGTTCTCGGCGCTGGTGCAGAAGGGAATATCTTCCGGGGACAGAAAGTTGATTCAATCCCTGCCCGACGCCCTCGCACGGACGGAACAAGTCTGCGCCAGCGTGAATGTCGCCGCCACAAAGAACGGGATTAATATGGACGCAGTAAGACTCATGGGAGAGATAATAAAAAAGACAGCGGAAGCGACCGCCGAAAGAGACGGGCTTGGCTGCGCTAAACTGGTTGTTTTTTGCAATGCTCCTGAGGACAATCCTTTTATGGCGGGAGCGTTCCACGGGACGGGAGAAGCCGAGAGCGTCCTTAATGTGGGAGTTTCAGGCCCGGGCGTAATAAAAGCGGCGATAGAAAATTACCGTAACGCCGGGTTTGACGAGCTTTCGGACGTAATAAAAAAGACGGCGTTTAAGATAACAAGAATGGGGCAGCTTGTCGGAATGGAAGCCGCCCGCAGAATAGGAGTTCCCTTCGGTATCTTGGATTTATCCCTCGCTCCGACTCCGGAAGTAGGCGATTCTGTCGCGCGCATTCTCGAGGAAATGGGGCTTGAAGCGGCGGGAACTCACGGGACGACGGCGGCTCTCGCGATGCTTACCGATATGGTAAAAAAAGGCGGAGTTATGGCTTCGACTCATGTTGGCGGTTTTTCGGGAGCGTTCATTCCCGTTTCGGAAGACGAAGGCATGACGGCGGCGGTAAAGAATGGTCACATAACGCTGGACAAACTTGAAGCGATGACTTGCGTGTGTTCCGTGGGCTTGGACATGATTCCTCTGCCGGGAGACACTTCCGCCGCTACAATCGCCGCAATTATCGCCGATGAAATGGCAATAGGCATGGTGAACAACAAAACAACGGCGGTACGTGTAATTCCTGTCCCCGGAAAGAAGGCGGGAGAGTGGGCGCAGTTCGGCGGCCTTTTGGGAGGCTCTCCCATAATGGCGGTTAACTCCGCCAAAAGCGACGCCTTTATCAACCGGGGCGGACGCATTCCAGCGCCGATACACAGTTTCAGGAATTAGACAATGCCTCAAAAATTACACGAAACGCAGGAACAAAAAAAACGCTCGTTACTGGTCAACCTTGCCTCGGAAATTGATTCAGGCAAGGAGCTTGCAGGGCTTGCCGAAACTCTTGAACTGGAAATTGTTTCCCATGAGGTAATCAACATAAGGGAGAAGCAGCCCAAGTTCGGAATGGGAAGCGGAAAGGCCGGCGAGCTTGCGGAAAAAGCCAGGCAGCTTGAGGCGGACTGCCTTGTTTTTGACTGGGACGTAACTCCTTCGCAGCAGCGAAACTGGGAGGAGCTCTCCGGCATTTCCGTTCTTGACAGACAGGAACTTATTATACAGATATTTAAATCAAGAGCTTCCACAAGGGAAGCGGAGTTGCAGGTTCAGTTGGCGGAGCTACAGTACCGTCTGCCTCGTCTTGCGCACAAGTACATCGACCTTTCAAGGCAAAGGGGAGGGCGTTACGGTACAAGAGGAGCGGGTGAGACACGGCTTGAAACCGACCGCCGTTTAATCGAACAGCGTATTCAAAAACTCAGAAAAGAAATTGATCAGGTTGCCAAACAGCGGCAGGTACAGCGCAGGCAGAGGGAACGCCAGGAGCTTCCTGTCTGCGCTATTGTCGGCTATACAAACGCCGGCAAGTCTTCGCTGTTTAACACGTTAACAGGAGCCGGCGCTTTTGTTGAGGACAAGTTATTTGCTACCCTTGACGCTACTACACGGCGGTTCGAGCCTGAACCGGGACTGACCGCTCTTCTTGTTGACACAGTCGGCTTCATAAGGCGGCTTCCCCATACGCTGATCAAAGCTTTTCGTTCAACGCTGGAAGAAGCGTCTCACGCAGACCTTTTGCTTCACGTCGTTGACGCATCCGATGCGTCAATGGAAAATTGTTACAGCACGACTGTTTCCGTTCTTTCGGAATTGGGAGCGGGGGAGATACCCGTTATTACCGTGTTGAACAAGAGCGACAAACTTTCCGATGAAACGCAGGCGGATTTTCATGACGGTATTTTGGTTTCAGCGAAAACAGAAAAAGGGCTTGATGATCTGAAACACTGCATCGCTGATAAAATTAAATTATGTATGAAATACCATCCTCATTCATAACAGCGATTTTATCGCAAAGATACTCCGCAGTACCTTTGTTATGAGAGATGAAAAGGATCGAAAGCCCTGTCTCTTTATTCAATTTTTTGAACAGGTTTAAAATTTGCACACCCGCTGATACATCAAGTGAACTTATCGCTTCATCGGCTATTAATAATTGAGGCTTTAAAATTAAAGCTCGGGCGATACAGACACGCTGTTTCTGCCCGCCTGAAAGCTCATGTACCCGCCTTGATTTGTAGGAAGGATCAAGCCCTACACGCAGGAGCATCTTGTCAACCGTGCGTACCCGCTCCTGTTTACCGCCTGTTTTATGTATGACAAGCGGCTCTTCCATAAGCCACCCGATTTTTTTCCGAGGGTTCAAAGACGCTCCCGGCTCCTGAAAAACCATTTGAATTTGCGGCACTTCAGGTTTTTTCCCGTGAAGAAGAATTTCACCCTCGTAATCAATAAGGCCCAGAATGCAACGTGCAAGAGTAGTTTTTCCGCAGCCTGATTTACCCGTAAGCCCCGATATTTCACCTTCCTGCAATTTAAGGTTTATGTTTTTTAAAACCGGCTTTATTTCCATTTTCCCGAAAAGCCCAAGACTGCGACTCACATAGGTATTAGAAACATTGTTTATCGAAAGCAACGGAGAATTATTCAATGATTTCTCCTGTTTCCGGGAAATGGCAGTAAACACGGCTGCTGCCGTTTACTGTTGCTTCGGGAAATGTTTCAAGGCAAATACTTTTTACTTTTTTACAGCGAGGAGCAAAAGGACAGCCGCAAAAGCTGTCTTCTATCGACGGAACCTTTCCGGGACTATTTTCAAGTTTGGTTCCTCTTTTTGATTTATCCGGGATTGCGTTAATCAACGCTTTTGTGTACGGATGCAATGGTGAAAAAAAATTCATTGACAGCCCTTCTTCAACAATTTTTCCGGCGTACATAACTAAAAAACGGCTGCAAAATTGCCTGATTATCGAAAGATCATGGGAAATAATTAAAACAGACATTCCATGCTCACAGTTCATTTGAGTGAGAATCGAAAGGATGCGTTCCTGGCTTTCAATGTCAAGAGAACTGGACGGTTCATCCGCCAGTAAAAGACGAGGGCGGTTTATTACGGCAATTGCCGCCATCACACGCTGGCACATTCCGCCTGAAAGCTGGTGCGGATAAGCGTTATATATTTTTTCCGGGTTGTCAAATCCAAGTAATTTCAATATTTCATATGCTTTCAGTTTGTTTTCATCTTTGTCCTTATTGCCGTTCAATTCCAGAATTTCAGTAATTTGTACGCCTGTTTTAATTAAGGGATTAAGTGACTGACGGACTTCCTGGAAAATCATCGTAATTTCTTTTCCCCTTATCTTATATATTTCCTTATTATCCAAAGAAGTAAGCTTTCTGCCATCGTAAATTATTTCACCGTTCAAGATTTTAGCGGCTTGAGGTAACAGATTTGGTATCGAAAGGGCAGTCAAGGTTTTACCGCATCCTGATTCCCCAGCAAGTCCTACAATCTCTCCCTTGTTAACCGTAAAAGTAATATCGTTAACAGCAATTAGAAACTTGTCGTCTTTTTTAATACCGACTGTTAGTCCGCTCACTTCAAGCAATGGCAGCATTTTAACCTCCGTACCTGCGGCGAAGGCCTTCACCCAGAAGGTGAAAGGCAACAACAGTCAACATAATAAACATTCCAGGAGCAAGGGCGCACCAGGGGGCTGTGTAAATATAGGCTTGCGATTCAGAGAGCATACGTCCCCATGAAGGTTCAGGCGGTTGAATGCCCATGCCAAGGTAGCTCATTGCCGCTTCCGCAAGGATAGCGTTGGAAAGCCCTATTACCGATGCGGAAACAAGGGAGGAAAAAAGGTTCGGAAGAATATGGATAAAAGTTATCCTGAAAAAATGCGCTCCTGTTATCTTCTCCGCCTGTATAAAAGAAGCGTCTTTATACTGAATCGCCCCTGTCCGCATAATACGTGTGTAACTTGGAATAAAAAGAATCAATAAAGCGATAAAAATTGTAAATTGCCCATTATCCATTATCGCTACAAGCAGGAGGGCGAGGACTATTCCGGGAAAGGAACTTAACGTGTCAATTAACCTCATTATGATTTCACCTGTAATTCCCTGAAGATAACCCGCAATCATTCCAAGTATACTACCGGCAGTAGCCGCACCCGCTACAGTGCATACGGCGAGAATAAGGGAATTTCTTCCGCCTGCCATTATTCTTGAAAAAATATCCCTGCCGAAAATATCAGTTCCCAAAAGATGCTTTGTTGACGGAGAAGTGAAGCGGTTTTCGTAATCCATAAGGTTATAATCATAAGGAACCCAAAAAAAACTTGTAACTGACATTATAGTTATTACAATGCCTATTACTGCTCCCAGTTTCAGCTCAAAATTAAGTTTCATTGAATTTCCCTGTTTGACAGTTTAATCCTTGGATCAATAATTAAGATCGCTATGTCGGCTAATGTATTCGCTATAACAACAATAAAGGCTATGTAAACCATTAACGCCTGAATTAAAGGATAATCCCTTGAACCAATCGCGGTAATAAGGAGCCTTCCAATTCCGGGAACGGAAAATACATTTTCAATAATTATGCTTCCCGAAAAGACATCGGCTATTATCATGCCAAAAACGGTAATCGCGGGAATTACAGCGTTTTTAAGAACATGGCGGCGCAAGATGTACAAGCTGTCCGCTCCCTTGCTTTTTGCGGTACGCACATAATCACTGTTTAGTTCAATAAAAAGCGAGCCTCTTAAGAACTTTACCATAACTGCGGAATTGGGTACGGCAATCGCCAGAGCCGGAAAACAAAGACAGCCTAGAAAGGCGAAAAAATTTTCTTTTAAGTCAATATACATGCCGGGGACAAACAGTTTGAAAGTGAAGCCGAATATCCAGATAAAAAGCAGTCCTATAAAAAAACCCGGAGCGCTGATTCCCGCCGCTGTAAAAAAATTTACAATATAATCAACATAAGAGCCTTTGCGCCCGACAGTCAGAAGCGAAAGCGGAATAGAAATTAACAGTATAAAAAAAAGCGATAAAAGCGCCAGCGAGAAACTGACAGGAAGACGCTGTTTTATCAATAATGACACAGACTCTCCCCTGTAGCGGTAGGAATTAAGCTGATTGCCTGAAAGAAAATTAAAGAGCCAGTCAATGTAACGGATAGAGATATTGCGGTTTAAACCCATTTCTTCTCGTAACGCTTCAAGCTGTTCGCTTGACGCTTCTGTTCCGGCCATAAGGCTCGCCGGGTCTCCGCGGATTACGCTGAAAACAAGAAAACAGAATACGGATACAAGAAACATCGTAATAAGAGCAATAACGATTCTTTTTATTATGAATATCAACTCTTTTTTGTCCCGTAAATCGAAGCGAAATCAATGACGTATAAAGGATAATTTAACACACCCGAAAACGCGCCGGCGCGAAAAACCTTGGGATAATTAATGTCCTGTATGTAAACTGCAGCCGCGTTTTCCGTAATAATCCGCTGTGTTTCTTTATACAGACTGATTCTTTTAGCGTTATCTCTTTCAGATAAAGCCGCATCATAAGTTCTGTCAAAATTATTATTCTTAAAATTGAAGAAATTGCTCCCGCCTGCGGAGAGGTATCTGGAGAGATAACTTCTCGGAGAGACATTGTAGCCGTCAAGTGAAACAATGGTCGCCTGATAATTCCTTCCGCGATAAACATCTGTAAGCCAGCTTGACCAGTCAATCAGTTTAATTGAAACACCAACCCCTATTTTTTCAAGCTGGGAGGCAATAACTTGAGCAGTATCAACATGCATTGTGTAATTTGACGGGACTGTTATGTCAAATGTTAATTTACGGTTTTCGTTATAACCTGCTTCTGAAAGCAATGTTCGCGCCATTTCCGGATTATACGGATATGACAGTGATTTCTCGTAATATTCCGACAAACCGGGAATTATAGGACTTCCTGAAGGGGAACCCATTCCAAAAAACGCTGTGTCTATTATGTTTTGAACATCAATTCCGTAATTGACAGCGCGCCTTACACGGACATCGTCAAAAGGCGCGACGGCGTTGTTAAACGCCATTAACTGTACAGAAGCGGAATAACCAAAAAAAATGTTAAAATGCTGCTGATCAATCTGGGATATCAATGAACCTACTATGTTAGCGCCGTCTATGCTTCCGCCCCGAAGCGCAATTAACTGAGCGTCAGAGTTTGCGAAAAATACGATAGTTACTTTTTCAAGATGAGGTTTATCTTTTTCCCAATAATCATTGAATTTTTTTAATACAAGATTTTGCTGCGGAGTGTAGCTTTCGATAAAAAAAGGACCTGTTCCGTTTATGTTTTTTTCACGTTCCGTATTTCCATTCTTTACAATCCCTATTGTCATATAAGGAAGAAGCTCGGGATCAGGTTCTTTCAGTGTTATTTTTATGCTGTTTGATCCGCTTATTTCTATTTTTTCAATTTTTATTACGCCCTGAAAACCGGCAGTGATCGCTGTTTCAAGGCTGAACTTGACATCATCCGGAGTAAGGACAGAACCGTCATGGAAATGAATACCTTCCCTGATTTTTAAATTATAAACAAGCGCGTCCTGCTCAATTGTCCATGATTCCGCGATACAGGGCTGTAACCTGCCTTCGGTGTCAGGTTTTAAAAGCCCCTCAAAAACGTTAAAAAGAATGCTCCTGCCGTCCGCTGTGTTAGCGGAACTTAGAGGATCAAGCGTCGCCGGTTCGGAAGTAAAACCGTAACGCAGTTCAGTTGCTGTTTTACCGGTATTATTATCGCGTGAACAGGCTGTAAAAAGTAAAATCATCGCAGTTAAAAAAACAAACATGATGTGATATTTTTTTTTATTTGTCATAATGGCTGAATTATACTTTAATTCAATAAAATTACTCAATAGAACCATAATTTAAGGGTTTTTAACCGAATTTTAATAAAAAACAGATGTTTGCCTGTTAAAAATTAAAATCACATTATAACAATCTTCTACCGATAAATAATTAATGATCTATTTGCACTTTTTCCTCAAATATAAGTCCCAATTACGCCGGACACGGCCTGATATTGTAAGGCAAGTTGATGAATCTCTTACCCGTTCAATTGCCAATATAGGAGGGAGCGGGGTTACTAAAGAAAGGTTTATAATTTCCGCAGTTTTTAATGATGAAACAATCGGGTTTTGGCTGGATATCTATATTTTAATTGAAGACTTGAAAAATAAAATTGATGATTCCAAAGAATTTTTCGGTTTTTCACTTGTTATTTGCGATAATGTAATTAATAATCCGGAACTGCTTTGCCGTTTTCTCGCTAACCATAACGGGGTTTTTATTAACGGTAATTCGGCAAAAAATTTTGTTCCGTACGCGATTTTCGAAAAACCTTCCGAATGGTTAAAAAAAACAGATACACGAAAATACGGATGCGGTAATTTTTATAGAATTAAAGAATTAAAGAAATTTAAGAATTCAGCCAGAAACGATTTGGAATTACAAAATGAAATCGCTAATGTTTTTGAAAAAGAAAAAAACATACTTATTACAGGGTCTCAATATATGCAGCTTCACGGCATTTTGTATGATTATTGTGAAAACCTGACTGATAATTTTCCGTCCTTAAATATCTGTTTTGGAAGTACCGGACTTGGTTCGCTTGTCGATATTTGGTCGTTTGAAATTCGTTCTCTTTCAGGTAAATCAGAAGACAAACCAACAGAAGAAATTGACAGTCTATGGGAATTACTCTTCCGTGAGCGTATCCGGAATGAAGTATCAGACTATATTATGCGCTGTATAAAGCGTTTCTTAAAACTGGTTATAAATTTTTATTTAACAGCAGCGCAAAAAATGAAGAAAATTCCCGTACTTACTCTTGAAAATATACATTCTGCGGAAGATAAAATTACCAACGTATTGATTGAAACATTATCTGAAATTAACCATAAAGAAAAGAAAAATTTAGTTATTCTCGGAACAGGAAAAAATGAATTTGATCCGGATAGACTGAATCAATGGAAAGCTGTTTTTAACAAGATAATAATAAAAGAAAATAAAAAACAACCTCCCGTATATCCCAAGCTTTCAACTGAACTTTGGGAAATTGTATATGCGATTTCGCTTTTAAACAAATTTTTCCCGCCGGAACTGTTTCAAAAGCTCTGCGAAGAAGATGAAAAAAATCCTGTTATGATAAAAAGAGCGCTTTCCATTCTTAAATCTCTCGGTATTATTGACAATATTCGTGAACCTCGTCCTGTAACAGGATATCTGGAAGAGTACGCTTGCAAAGTTTTAAACGAAAGATCAATAAAAATAAAAGAACTTGTCTGCGGAAGGCTTCTAAGCTGGGCAGGCAGACGGAATATAAATCCGTGTTTTCATCTGCTGATAAAAATCGCCGATTTGGAATCACCCTTAAACAGACAATTTGACGACCTATTGCTTTTAAAATCATTTTTGTCAGACATCATAAATGATACAATTTCAGGGATTGAAACATCAATGACTAACGGGAAATTTGATGAGATTACCGGAGAAAAAGCGCCCGCAATACGCTGCATTTTTAATACGACAAAAGCGCTTCTTTCCGGAAATGAAGCAGATATTGAAAAAACATTTATTGATATTTCCACAGAAAGCTTAAATAATTTCTGCGATCCGTATCCTGTGTTTAAGTCACAAATACTTGTCAACCTTGGAGCCTGGTATTTGGGACGTCATAACAGAAATGAAGCGGCAAATAAAATAAAAGATGCAATCGTGCTTGGGCAGAACAAAAACACTTTCTGTCTTGCACAGGCGTACAGAATTTTTTCCCTTATCTGTCTTTCAAAACAACAGACTATCGAAGCCATTGAATATCTGCAATTCGCGCTCGCAAACGCGGAAAAAACGGATAATTACAATGAATTGGCGATATCCTCTTATTACGCAGCGGCGACTCAATTCTTATACGGTGATATTTTTAACGCGAAAAAACTCGCACGTAAATCTGTAGAACAATCGCTTGGCGCGGGACGAGCGGATTGGGCTGATCGATCAAGATTTCTGGAAGGCAGGATTGAATTTGAGCTTGGCAATCTTAAGGAAGCGCTTCAAATCTTGAAGTCTCTGCGAAACAGCCCGTTCGGAAATAAAACTGATGAAAAAGACAGCTTTTTTGCGGCATGGATTTACCGCTGTCAGATTTATTTGGAAGATCCGAATACACCAAAACCCCAGCCTGCCAATCATGACGCGGACATATTTGAAATGGAAGCGGCTTTTATGGCCGGTAATTACGAGAAGGTGTTTGAATTATCAAATTCCTTCAATAATCCGTTTTTACAGGAAAATTATCTTTATACCGAACAGGCGGACTGGCGCAGCGGTTTTGCGCAATGCGAACACCTTTATTTTACTCACGGTGAAATTCAGGAAAGGCTGAAAGGCCTGTTTTTGTCTCTTGCATTGAGCCGTCTGCCCGGTAACAGGCAGGATGAAGCTCTGCACCATATTCAACAGATACTGAGGGATGAAAAGTTATGCGAAATGGATCCGTACGACGCTTTTTATTTTTACGCGAAATACCTTATCCTTGAACAGACAGAAACAGGCCCTGTAGATAAAAGCACGGCTGTCAGTATCGCGTTTAAGCGTCTTCAGCGCCGCGCCAGCCGTATTGACGATGTTGAAACCTGCAGGCAATACCTCAATGTACCTCGCTGGAACCGTGAGTTAAGTATTGTAGCCAAAGAATATAAATTAATTTAAATATATTGACATTTTTTACTAATTTTAATAGTGTTTTCAAATGTCGCTTTGGTTGAAGCCTACAGCGATTATGGCGGCTAGAGCCCCTGCGGGACTCGAGCCGTAAAGAATTATTTAACATCGCCTGCGGCGATTATGGCGGCTTAGCTCAGTTGGTAGAGCACACGGCTCATATCCGTTAGGTCATAGGTCCGAGTCCTATAGCCGCTATTCCCTTTTTAAAATTAGATTTTAAAAATATGACGCATAGCGGAGGGTAGGATAGTGGCTATTCCGCCTGGTTTGGGACCAGGATGTCGGGGGTTCAAATCCCCCCTCTCCGAGTTTCTATATAAAACTGAGAAATATATTATCTACTAAGAAATTTTTAAAACTGACAAATCGGGGGATTTGAACCGTAGCGTTCTTGTGTAAATTTCAAGGCTAAAGCCTTGCTAAAAATAAATCCGGCGCAGGACGCGCCGGGGAACGCTAGGCGGGGTGTAGGGCGATGACAGGATGTCAGCGCCCGGAACCCCAAATCCCCCCTCTCCGATGTTTTGTTTAAAATTGAGAAATTCAATATCAGCAAAAAAAAAATAAAAGACTAACAAATCGGAGGATTTGAACCGTAGCGTTCCTGTATAAATTTCAAGGCGAGAGCCTTGCTAAAAATAATTCCGGCGCAGGACGCGCCGGGGAACGCTAGGCGGGGTGTAGGGCGATGACAGGATGTCAGCGCCCGGAACCCCAAATCCCCCCTCTCCGAGAAATTAATTACCAAGGCATTACAGAATTGAGATATTCAATAACATTTAATCCGTCCGTCGCTCCTGAAACAGGTTTTCTTTGCGGATCGCGGACACAGGATACTGCGTCCTTGAGCATATTCGCGAAATAACCGGTAGGGCCTGAAAAAACATCGTCAGTTTTTTTCAGAGAACGGAATTTTTCAGCATAGGGGCTTGGAACGCTTCCCCAAACTTCAAAAATACCGTTACCGATACAAAGCCTTCCTTTTTCGCATGAAAATTCAATTTCAAAAACCAAGTGATCCCGTCCGGCGCCTATTTCCATTACCAGCGGAACAGGCGGTTCTTTTTCTCTGTACAATGAACCTTCAAGCCATGTGGTTCCGCTGTGTGAAGAAAGCTTCGCGCCCCACCGCCACCTGTGCTTTAACTTCGCACCACATAGAAACATTACAGCGTCCGCAAGATGAGTACCGTCGTGCCACAACTGATCCAAAAGACGGGCGGTTTTTCCCATATAAAGGCATGAATGTACGCTTAAAATATTTCCAAGTCTCTTTTCGTCAAGAATAGCTTTGGCTCGGATATAGTCAAGCGAATAACGGCGTTCATGGTTTGTGATAATGATTGTTCCGTATTTTTTTTCAAGATTAACGATTTTTCGCGCGTCCCTGATATTGTCCGCAAGCGGTTTCTCGCAAATTATGACAGGAACTTTATTTAAAGCGGCAAGCTTACAATAACGGTAATGGCTGTCAGGATGTGTAGCTATACAAAGAATCTGAGGTTTATGGATAAGGAGCATTTCTTCAGCGTCCCTGTATACAGGAACAGGCTCCTGTCTTTTCCATCTTTCCGCAAACAAAAGCCGACGTTCTTCCTCAATATCGCAACCTGCCGCAAGAACGCAGTCTTCATTAGATGTGATTGCGCCTGCGTGAGTGCATGGTTTTTCACGGAGGCTGTCTTCTTCCAGCAAAGACGCAATGCGGCCAAGCCCGATAATAGCGGCGTTTATTTTATTCATTTTTTCCTGTCATGTCTTGAATTAAGAACGGAATACATTATCGGAATGACAAACAATGTCATGAATGTGCTTACTGTAAGGCCGCCGACAAAAGTTTTACCGATTGGCTGAATACTGTCAGCTCCCGCTCCCGGGAAAAACGCGATAGGTGTCATGCTTAAAATAGTTGTAAAACTTGTCATTAAAATCGGGCGAAGCCGCCTTTTTCCCGCTTCAACACACGCGTCATATACTTTAAGGCCTCTCGCGCGCAACGTATTTGTGTAGTCTACAAGGACAATACCCGCGTTTACAACTACGCCTATAAGCGCGACTATGCCTACCACGGAAAACATGGTCATTGCTTCGCCTGATAATTTATATATCCAGATAACTCCTATAAATAACATGGGTATTGTAAAGAAAATAATCAAAGGATCGACAAATGATTCAAACTGACTTGCCATAATCCCGAAGATTAAAAAAATAGCGATAAAAATAATAAACACATAGCGCGATGTATATGATTGAATCTCCTGCGCTTCGCCGTAATAACGCACAGTTACGCCTTCATGGGGGACAAGGTACTGGCTTATGGTATCTTCAAGACGGCGCTGGTATTCAGTGGCTGCAATTCCGGGTATAAGGTCACCGGTTACACGAAGAACACGTTCCTGTTTTTCACGCCGTATTGAAGAAGGAGCCCTTCCTTCCGTAATTTTGGCGACATTTGACAAGGATATACGCGCCCCGTTGCGGCTCATTACAAAAATCGCGTCAAGGTTTGGAAGTCCTGTCCTGTCTTCCTGCTTGAGGCGTACCTGTACGTCCAGGAGGCGATCACCTCTGCTCATTGTCGTTACGGAACTGCCGTCAATAGCGGTGCGAATCTCGGACGCGATTGAAGCAATTGAAAGCCCGAAATTCGCCGCGCGATCACGATCAATTTCAATTTGAAGCTGCGGAGCGCCTTCATCCAGGTTTATTGCAGGATTTTCTATTTCAGGCAAATAGTTCATTATGATATGAAGAATATCATTCGCGGTAGCCATAATCGCGTTATAGTTCCTTGAACTTATAGCGATTTCTATTGATGACGATGAACCTATACCGCGCCCTGCTCTGAAACTGACCCGTGTACCCGGAAATGAATTAAGAATTGGGGTTAGTTTTCTTATAATTGTATCCGGTGTATCTATTTGTTCGGCCGGAGGAGGAAGCATTATCTGTATCGACCCTTGATTAACTCCGGTGCGCCTTGCCGTTAGAATTATGTTACGGTAGCCTTGAACTTCATGCTTTATAACTTCCTCAATTTCAAACAGAACCTTTTCGGTAACGTCAATCGCGGTTCCCACAGGCATTGCCACATTCAAATTTACGTTATCATCCGTTCTCATTCTGACATACATATTCATCCCGACACCTTTAAACTGAATAAATGAATAAGCAAGAATAAGCGTAACCAGAAAAAGAATTATAAAACGGTGTGAAAGGCAGTATTTCAACGCTGTCTGGTATTGTGTTTCTATAAAACGCAGGAATGATTCCATTATGTTATCAATAAAACGCAAGGGCGGAAATTTCAACGGTTTCTGGCTTCTTGTGTAGAGTTTTAATATCCCGCCCGAAAGGCTTGGGACAAGCGTTATCGCGACCATAAGCGAGACAGCTACTGAAATTATTACCGTAAAAATGAGATCGCTGAACATAAGCCCCATTTGCTTAAGATCATTCTTAAAAATGATCAGCGGGATAAAAACACAAAGAGTAGTGATGGTGGAAGCCATGATCGCTCTCATCATTTCACGGCTTCCTAAAATAGCTGCGATTTCGGGCTTTGCTCCGCGCTCACGGTAGCCATAGATATTTTCAAGAATAACAACCGACGCGTCAGTTGTCATACCCATACCCATGATAAGGCCTGTCATTGTAAGCAGATTGAGCGTAAAACCAAAAACTGACATTGACATAAGGGTTAAAAGCATTGAAATAGGAATCGCAAGACCTATGATAAGAGTACCTTTAAAACTGCGAAGAAATAAGAAAAGAACCAGCATACCGAGAGCGGCGCCCTGAAGAGCGTTTGTATAAACCTGGTTTAAAGTGGAACGAATCATTGTAGTGTTATCAGAAAGAACTTCCAATGTAATACCCTGGGGAAGAGTAGCGTTAATACCTGCAAGCGCAGCCTGTACGCGGTCGGAGACACGAACCTGATTACTACCGCTTTCACTTGTAACCTGAATGTAGACACCGCTCTGTCCGTTAACCTGAACCCTTGCCGCGTTATCATTATAGCCAAGCGATATATCAGCAACATCTTCAAGTCTTATTATCTGAGTGCGCGTAAGTCCGGAACTCGTAAGATTAACCTGCTTTACAACAAGCCGCTTTATCTGCTCAATACTTACAAGTTCCTGCTGGGTCATTATTTGGTATTCACGTGTTCCCCTCCTCAAGTTTCCGCCTGATGAAAGAACGTTCTGGCCTCTTATTGAGTTTGAAATATCGTTTAATGTCAAATTAAAAGCAGCAAGCCTGTTAAGCGATACTTCCACATTTACAAGCTGCGTAGTGCCACCTGTAACTTCAGCGGACGCGACCCCTTCAATTCGCTCGATACCGGACTGGATTTCATCTTCTGCGAAAATACGTAAAAGGTCAGGCGGATAATTTCCTCTGACAACAAGGCGCATTATCGGCATCGCGCTCATGTCGAAACGACGCACAACAGGAGTTTGAACTCCGTCGGGAAGTGAATTGGCGAGTCTGTTAACAAGAACCTGCGCATCGTTAACAGCCTTGTCCATATCTGTACCGTAAGCGAATTCAAGATTGATAAAACTTGATTCAAACTGGGAGTTGCTTGTTATATTAACAAGTCCCCTGGAAGATGAAAGAGCGCGCTCAAGCCTTTCTGTAACGTTTCGTTCAACATCGGAAGGGCCTGCTCCGGGAAAACGTGTAAAAACTGAAAAAACAGGAGAGGCGACAGACGGATATAGGTCCACAGCCAGATTTGGAAGCATAGTCGCGGAGATACCAACTACAAGAGCGAAAAGTATAATTATTGTTACAGGCCGTCTGACGGAGTATTCGGATATGGTCATGCTTTACAATTCTCCATTCAGAAGCCTTTTATTCAACGATACGGACAGGATCGCCGTCTGAAAGAAAATTCTGCCCCGCGCTTACAACCTTGTCTCCTACGCTGACACCGTCAAGAACCTCAATAAATTCTTCGTTATCAATACCGAGCGTTACTTC
>JAITFK010000102.1 GCA_031281555.1 Treponema sp.
GTTATTCCAATCCGTTATTTGCGTAATTTTCCTTGTAGCCGCTAACTCGCTGGCAAAGAAATTCGGCGAGCGGGGAATTTGGTAGGGGGACGGCATGAATATCAGAACAAAAGAAGCCAGAACAGGCGATATGATAGTTTTTTTAATTTGCGTAGCCGTAATACTGCTTTGCTTATTACCCATGATTAACCTTCTTGCGCAATCCTTAAGCAGTTCCGACGCGGTTATCAACGGAAGAGTGTCTTTCCTGCCCGTTATCAATAAAGCAAATACGGCAAACGAAGGCGCTTTAGACATTGAACCTGATAACGGTTATACCGATGATGACGGCGATTATTCATACAGCGAAAACAGCGCCTTTGTTTATGATGACTATGAAGAATACAGTTATGAATACGAAGAATATTCTTATGAATACGATGATTCCGAAGACTACAGTTATTCCTATGATGAAGACTCAAGCTCGGCAAGTAATAGTTATACGCAGACCGATGAAGAATATCAGGAATGGCTTGCCCAAAGAGAAGCCTTAAAAAACAAATTCAGATACGGAGCGACATTAGAATCGTACAGATATGTATTTATGGACCCTGCGTTTACAAGATCAATGTGGTGGACGGCGATTCTTACGGTTATTTGTACTTTTGTTTCTTTAACAATGACTATACTGTGCGCTTATCCGCTTACTTATGAGTGGATTAAAGGCAAAACATTTATAAATACGTTAATAATATTTACAATGTATTTCAGCGCGGGAACAATACCTAACTACATATTAATGAAAGATATGGGGTTTCTTGATAATCCGTTAGTTCTTATTATTCCCAACTGTCTTTCTGTATTTAATATGATAATTCTTCGCAGTTTCTTTTTTGGAATTCCCGACAGTTTGCGCGAATCCGCGGAATTGGACGGCGCAAATCCGTTTACCGTATTGGTGCGAATATACCTTCCGTTGTCCGCGCCTGTTTTGGCTACCCTCGCGCTTTTCTACGCCGTAGGTCGCTGGAACGGATTTTCCGACGCTCTGTTATACATTAAGTCCGCGCCGCAATGGGTTCCCATTCAGTTAAAACTTTGGCAGTTAATTCAAAACATGACATCTATCGACGTAACTACCGTAGAAATGGTTGCGGGTAACGTGCCAAGAGTGTCCGACGCGATTAAAGCGGCGGCAATTATGTTTGCTACTGTTCCAATTCTTATAGTCTATCCCTGGCTCCAGCGTTACTTTATTGAGGGCGTTACCATAGGAGCGGTAAAAGGGTAATAAAGGATTATTGCCTATACACAGTATAGACATAAATCAAATAAATTTTTTTGGAGGAGATAATATGAAAAAAATCGTATTAGCTTTATTTGTTCTGTTACTGGCATCAACGTTTGTTTTTGCACAGGCAACTCTTCCTGTAACAGGAAAGCTTACTGTGGAAGTTTTTGACCGCGGTTCTGACGGCGGAAGAACACTTGCGCATAATAACGCATGGACAAAATGGATTCAAGAAAAGGTAAAGAAAGATCTCAATATTGATATTACCTTTATTCCGATAGGCCGCTGGTCGGAAAACACCGATATTGTCAACTTAATGGCGTCCGGCAGCGCTCCCGATCTTTGTTACACTTACAATTTAGACATGATAAACGAATTCAGAGACAAGGGCGGAGTTTTTGAATTATCGCCATATATAGACTCTTATTTGCCCGATTTAAAAGTTTTACTTGGTAAAGATCCTTCATTCCCCGGTAAACAATTAATCTACCGCGATCAAGATCGCAGGACTCAAAAAATTTATTCGGTTGTCAGTTATCGCACAGCCATTGCGCAAAGAAATATATTTATCCGCAAAGACTGGCTTGATAAACTTGGTATGCCTGTTCCAAAAGACATGGGTCAATTTTATCAGGCGTTAAAAGCGTTCCGCGATAGAGATCCCGGTAACGTAGGTAAAAACAGAGTTGTGCCGCTTGGAGTAAATAATGACGTTCGCTGGGGTCTTTCAGACTTTATCAACAATTTTATCGATCCGAATATATCCGACAGAGATCGCTGGGTAAACTCAATTGCGGATCGTTATATCACGATGCCGGGTTATAAAAGAGGCGTACAGGAAATGAACAGATGGTACAACGAAGGTCTCATTTATAAGGATTTCCCGTTAATGACAACCGCCGACGCTTTCTACAATCAGGTAAAGAGCGGCGTTGTCGGCGCTTTCTGTCAAAACTGGGACTGGCCCTACAGAACAGATATGAATATTCTGGTTGACCTTCGCAAAAACGTGCCAACCGCGGATTATATTCCGATTGCCATTGCCAATAATAAGGAAGTAATGGATAAACCGGGCTTAAGAATTTTCATTCCTCAGTTTTCAAGAAATAAAGACTCCGCTCTTAAGTATCTTAACTGGCTCTCGAAACCTGAAAATTACAAGTTTCTGCAGATAGGAAATGAAGGCGTGAACCATAAAATGCTAAACGGCATTCCCCAAACAATCGCTACTCCCCCTCAGCATCCATGGTTTATGAATTCACCAAACAATATAGACTTAACGATCCCCATGAACGGAGTTGAATTGGGAAGCGACGCCGCTAACGCGAGGGTTTTGGGTTTGAGCTACGGCACCATATCGCCCGATGTTATTTCAAACGCCTATGTTGTCGCTACAACGGGCGCCCGCGGACCGGCAGTATGGCAGGCGACAACAAAAGTAAATCAATATTCAGGCGACTTGCGCGAGAAAGCCGACGACCTTATCTCACTGGCAATTACGGCAAAACCCGGAAGTTTTAGCAAAATCTGGGATGACGGCGTTAAGGACTGGATGAGATCCGGAGGACAGGAAGTCTTAGCTGAAAGAAGCGCTCTGTATCCCAAATGATAATTTAAAATTTCAACAGACATAAAAAAAGCCGGCTGTACGCCGGCTTTTTTTTACCTAAGGAAATTATTCTGACTTATAGTCTCCATTGTGGAAAACTATACTTGTCAATTCAATAAACGCAACAGCTGAGCCTGAATTGTTCTGGAACAATATAGCTTGAGGCGCTTGGCTGAATGTTACTCTTATGCCTCTGTCTTTGTGAATAAGTCCTGAGAAACCGCCGACATTGAATTCTTTAACAGGGGTATTAGCGCCGGGACCATTCGCGGGACCTCTGATGTCGCCTTTCAGATCGTAAATCATGCTTACCATAACGTTTGAATCGCCTTGTTCAATTTCCACACCGCCGGCGTTATAATACTTACATGTAACTGTAAATCTGGTATACTTTGAAAAATCTGACGGTAACGCATCTGCGGGTAATTCGATTAAAAGATCGTCCCATGCTTTTGAGAACGGTTTATCATTTTTTACC
>JAITFK010000152.1 GCA_031281555.1 Treponema sp.
TCAGGCAATGGCTGTTGCTATTGCAATACTACAGAGTTATAATTACAGGGAGGATTTAGTAAATGGGAAAAAAAATAGTAGCGGTGGACGATAATGTAGAAAATCTGACCGCTCTTAAAAACACTTTAAAGAATTCATACGAAGCATTTCCCTGTCCTTCTGCGGCGAAGATGTTTAATATATTGGAACATATTAAGCCGGACATAATTCTTCTGGATGTTGAAATGCCGGAGATGAATGGGTATGAAGCTATAAGTAAACTGAAAAGCGACGATAAATACAAGGAAATACCAGTTATTTTCCTGACTTCCATGAATGACGAAGAAAGTAAAAAGAAAGGTTTTAGCTTGGGCGCTATAGATTATATATACAAACCATTTGAATCTACTACGTTGCTTCAACTGCTGGAAACGCATTTATCGTCCTGACCATTTACCGGAAGTCAGGTATAACAAAAAGGAATTGTAAATGGACAATGAAAAGAAAAAAATTATTGTAGTAGATGATAATGTCGAAAACCTTACCGCTCTTAAGAATACAATGAAAGACATATACGAGGTTTATCCCTGTCCTTCCGGAGCGAAGATGTTTAATATATTGCAGCATATTAAGCCTGACATGATTCTTCTGGATGTTGAAATGCCGGAAATGAACGGGTATGAAGCTATAAATAAACTGAAAAGCGATGATAAATACAAGGGAATACCCGTTATTTTCCTGACTTCCAGGGACGATGCACAAAGCGAAGTGAAAGGCTTAAATATAGGCGCTGTTGATTATTTACACAAGCCTTTTGTCGCTCCTCTGTTACTCCAGCGGATAAAAACGCATTTAGCTCTTATGGAACAGGAAATAGAAATTGAACATCTGCTTGAATTAAAAACAGATGAAGTAAAATTGCGCGAAGTGGCGGAATTGGAAGCGGAGGATGCATCCCGAGCCAAGGGCGAATTCCTTTCCCACATGAGCCATGAAATACGCTCTCCGTTAAACGCCGTTATAGGCATGATAAACATTGCAAACGATGAAAAGGATATTGAAGCGATAAAACTTTATCTTAAAAAAGCGGACAATGCGGCAAAGCACGTACTGGGTGTTATTAACGATATTCTTGATATGTCTAAAATTGAGACGAACAAACTTGAGCTTTCATACAGTGAATTTGATTTTGCGAAAATGATGACAAGCATTGTTGATGTAATAAGTATCCGCGCTCAGGAAAAACATATACAGGTTGTAGTTAATATGAATCCAAATATTCCGACATTCGTAATCAGCGATGAATTACGGCTGTCGCAGGTTATTACCAATCTGATGACTAATGCGATAAAATTTACGCCTGAAAACGGTAAAGTTCAATTGAGTGCGGAAAAACTGGATGAAAAAGACGGTGAAATTACCGTAAGAATCGAGGTTGCGGACTCAGGCATAGGGATTTCGCCGGAACAGCAGGAAAAACTTTTCTCGGCTTATAACCAAGCTGACAGCAGTATCACAAAAAAATACGGCGGCACAGGTCTGGGGCTGGTCATTACTAAACAGATCATAGAACTCATGCAGGGAAAGATATGGATAGAATCAGAGTTAAACAAAGGTGCTAAATTTATTTTTACCATAAAGGTGAAACAGGGAGCACAGACAGTAAGTAAAGCCGTATCCGCAGGTTCACCGGTTGCCGGAATAAAAGCATCCGATTTACATTTACAGGGTTATACCATATTGGCTGCGGAAGACATGGATTTCAACAGGGAAGTTCTTGCCAAGTATCTGGAAAAGACCGGCGTTACCATTGATTTTGCCGAAAACGGTAAGATATGTGTTGACAAATTCAAAGAGAATCCAGATAAATACTGTTTAATTTTTATGGACATTAATATGCCGGAAATGACCGGCGATGAAGCGACAAAAGTAATAAGAGCTCTTGATTTTCCGAAGGCAAAAGAGATTCCTATTGTCGCAATGACTGCGGATGTATTTAAAGAAGATGTCGAAAAGTGCCTGTCGATAGGTATGAACGATCATATCTCTAAACCGATTGTTCCGAAAATAGTACTTTCGAAGCTCAAGCAGCATCTGAAGCTGTAAAAAAATTTTACTTAACATAGGGGAACCTCTAAAAACTTCAGTTTTTAGAGGTTTTCTTAACCATAGTTAAAATTTCCTCGTTATTCCCATTTTTAGTATAAATTAATCAAGCTCTGGTATAATATTAACCAAATATAGTATAATAAACTACAATTACTTTATGTCCCAGTGATAAAAAAGGGGAATATGTGAAAGGAAGCAGCTTTCAAATATGCATAATGTCGGCTTTTATTTTAACCGTATTTTCAAGCTGCGGGAAATTTTCCAAAGAACAGCCTGATTTATCAATAGAAACCCTCTCGTACAGGGATATTCCCGGTGTAACGCGGGACGAAATCAACACCATCGAAGCTCTAAAGAAAAAATACGATTCTTTTAACTGCGCCGTAAACCTAAACACTGATTCGTTTTATGATAAAAACGGCGAACTCTCAGGTTATACCGTCCTGTTTTACAACTGGCTCTCCAGTGTTTTCGGGATACCGTTTAAGCCGGTATTCTATGAATGGGAAAGTTTACTGAAAAAGATTGAGAGCGCGGAAATCGACTTTACAATTGAACTTGCGGAAACCAACGAACGCCGGGCAAAATATTTCCTTACAAGGCCTATTGCCCAACGCCCATTTAAGATCTACCGGATTGCTGACAGTGAACCTATTGAAAATATCATACAATTACGGCGGCCGCGTTACGCTTTTTTGGCGGACTCGATACTGGTCGCCGATACCGCCGCAAACATCGGATACAACTTTGAAGCCGTTCTTGTTAATAATCATTTCGATGCCTATCCTTTGCTGAAAAGCGGTGAAATTGACGCATATATTGCCCTTGATAATACAGAAGCTGTTTTCGACGTATTCGGCAATGTGGTCGGCGAGGATTTTTTTCCTTTGATTTTCAGACCGTTCTCCCTGTTAACGGGAAACGCGGAACTTAAACCTATAATCTCTGTCCTTGATAAAGCCCTGGATACTCGTACCCTTGCTTATCTGGCAGGTCTTCGTAAATCGGGGTATCAGAAATATCTGGGAACTAAATTATACACAATGCTGACTGAAAAGGAACGCTCATACATTAACAGTCACCCTGTAGTTCCCATAGCCGCTGAGTTCAACAATTATCCTATTAGTTTTTTTGACACTGAAACAAATCAATGGCAAGGAATTTATTTTGACTCGCTTGATGAAATCGCAGATATAACGGGCATTACATTTGAATACATTAACGAACCGCGCGTTCAATACCGGGAACTGATTGCCATGCTTGAAAACGGTAAAGCGTTAATCATCTCCGAGTTGTTTCGTACAAAAGAGTATGAAGGCCGTTTTTTATGGTCGGAAGTTTCGCTTTTAAAAGATAATTACGCATTTATAACAAGATCGGATTTCCGGAATATTGACGCAAGCGAAGTTCCTTATTTGCAAATCGGTACCCGCAAGAACTCCCATTACTCTGAATTATTTAAAAAAATGTTTCCCAACCACCAGTATTTCACAGAATATGATACCCAGGAAGAAACATGGAACAAGTTAAAAAACGGCGAAATTGACGCGCTGTTCTCCAGCCGTAGAAGGCTGGTTATTTTCACTAACTATCATGAAGAAGCGGGTTTTAAGCTTAATTTAGCATTCGATGATGAATTTGACACATCGTTCGGTTTTAACAAGGACGCCGAAGTTCTTAGATCAATTATTGACAAGTCACTTGGTCTTATTAATATAAGTAATATTTCAAACCAGTGGATGAACAAAAATTATGATTACCGGGCTAAATTGACAGCAGCCAGGCTACCCTGGTTAATCGGCATGTCAATTTTATTTTTCTTTGTACTTCTCCTTGTTTTAGTTCTTTTAAGAAGAAGCCGCAATATCGGTAAACAGCTGGAGGTTATGGTAAAAGACAGAACAAGCGCTCTCGCGTTTGAGACATCCAAACTTCAAGCAGTGATTGATTCAATTCCTGACATCCTGTTTTGCAAGAATACAAATTATAAATATACTCAATGTAACGCTCCGTTTGAACAATTTATAGGCATCACGGAATCTGAAATTGTCGGTAAGTCTGACAAAGACGGCGCATGGTTCCA
>JAITFK010000170.1 GCA_031281555.1 Treponema sp.
ATGGAAAAGATTCTCAAAATAAAAAAATTTGAAGAAAATGAATGTAAACTCGCGTTTGGGCAGGCGGTCAGTATTCTTAACGAAATAGAAAACGAAATAAAAATTACGGCAATTAGGCGTCACAATGCCGTAGAACAGCGTTTTATCACTCCGGCGGATATGGCTTCTTGGGATAATTATGTTTTAAGGCTGGAACAGGAAGCGGAAAGACTTGCGCAGAAGGCGGCGAAGGCGGAGCTTGTGGTAGAGGAAAAACGCGCCTTGTACATGGAAGCGCAAAAAGAAGTAAAAGCGATAGAGAAGCTAAAGGAAAAGAAGCAAAAAGAGTATCGCAAGGATATGATGAATTACCAGATGGCGGAAGTTGATGATGTGACTTCGGGGAGGTACGGACGGGAAGAAATTTACGACGAAACAAAGAGAGAAGAAATTTTAACCACGAACCACACGAACCATTACGAACAGGTAGCGAGGCAAGAGGGATAAGATTCTTTACTTGTCGCTTTTTTTTACACACTGCGTTTTTATCATTTCTTGAACATATTTTACTTCCTTTTTTTAATCATATAATTGAAATCCTCAATAGCCCTGTCATGGTCTCCTTTTTTACTATACGCATATCCACGGTTATAGTAGGCTTCGGCTAACTTGGGATTTAAACGGATCGCCTCGCTGTAGTCCGCAATAGCTCTGTCATTGTTGCTTATTATATTGTAAGCGAAACTACGCCAACGCCAGCCCCATGCACTTGCATTGTCCGGTTCAAGCTGTATCGCCGCCTGATCGTAGGGATCGCTGAAACAAGTATCTATGCCCTTCCATTCGTCACCCTTGCGGTAATAGGTATCGCCGCGCCTAAAGTATGCTTCTGCGTTTTTCGGTTCAATCCGTATTGCTTCGGTATAGTCGGCAATGGCTTTATCGTAATTGCCAATGTAAAAAGCGTCTTCACCGCTTTCAAGCAATTCAGCAACTTTTTTGTGTGTTGCCGTACAAGCGCAAAGCAACCCCAATAACATCAACATTGATAAAAATGTAAATCGTCTCATTCTGTTTTCCCCCTCCCCAAAATCCGGTGACAAGCGCCATTTCACAAAATCATCCCTGTGTATGGTATTAATTCAGCGCCTGACAACACACCAGCTTGATATCTACATTCCATGCGATCTTCTGTCAAATTCTTCCGTTACTGTTTTTACATTGCGGAAGAACCATGACTTTGATTTAGCTTCTATAAGATTATTTCTGTTATATGATGTTCTGCACGCTTCCGCAAATTCCGCGTTGTTTGCGTATATTCCGTAAGGCTGCCCGACATAATCCCAATCGCACCATGTGGGATCGATAATGTACCGATTTTTTTCAGTACGGTATTCTATCCATTTATGAGTCGAGCTGGTATTTTCGGTTATTATGCCCTTGTTATACAATTCCAACAGTACGCTGTCATGCTTGAGTACGAATATAAAATAATCGGCGTAATTCATACATACTCCGGAGAATGTATAATTGTCGGACAGAGCCGATTCGTCATAGACGATAGACTGGGCGGTATTGTAATTAAAAGCGTTAAAGTCATATTTGCCTGCTTTGATGGTTTTTTGATTAATGTTCCAGAGTCTATTGTATATATCCTGGGGAACATCATTTGGAATTGACGGACTAAATATTTGCCAATTCCATGCTGCGCCTCCTTCTATCTTGTAGGGAATAGATACCTTTGTATCCGTATATTCCGCATTTTGCGGCTTTGCCGCATTTGCGGGTTCTGGCATTTCAACAATAAGAAATTTCTTAATTTTACCCCGCGGCGGGGACGGTTCCTGTGCTGTCCGGCTCTGTTCCAACCTTTTAATTTCAGCATCAAGGTCTTTTGCGGCTTTATAATTAGGATCAAGCTGTAACGCCTTGTTCGCATCTGCGCGCGCTTGAGCAAAATTGCCTTTAAACAAATAAGCGCTTCCCCTGCACTCATAGACATCTGCTTCGTATGGGTTAATCCGTATCGACTCGGTAAATTTGACAATGGCGCTGTCGTAATCGCGTTTGTTGAAGTAATCAACGCCGCTGTTGTAGTAATCAATGGCAGCATTTTTGTCTTTAATGGATAGTGTGTTTGTGTTTTTCTTCCGTAGAACCTCCTGCCATGCAGCCTCCTGCCGTGCCGCTTCCTGTCGTATTGCTTCCTGCCGTGCTACTTCCTGTCGTGCTGTTTCCTGCCGTGCTGCCTCGTCTTTCTTTGCTTGCTGCTCCGCTTCTCTGGCTTTAGCGTATTTAGTCCATTTGTCCATGACGGCTTCGTTGTCCATGAAGGAAAACATAAAGCTGCTGGTTATCTCTCTTACATCGTTCGGGTAAAAAATATTCTGCCCCGGATAATTTGTCTTCATAAAGTTTTGAAAAACCTGATTGAATTCGTTTTCCGGCACATAATCAAAATACATTTGGTGCAATAACTGCCCAAGCACATCGCGGGACACTCTCTGCTGCGCGTACAAGTTCGCCGCCGACAACACGAATACGGCGATTAATAACAATGTAATCTTTTTCATTTCTAATTTATCCTTGTTTCTCCTGAAATAGCACCTGTCACCGTTGCGTTCCTGCTGTTAATTAAAAGAAAAGAATGCAAGAACACTATCAATGTTGCTTTTATCTCTGGAATCTGTGGTTTGGTAACTATCATAATTAGTATTTGTAAAAATGATTGAGAAGGCGCTTGTTCTGTTAACACCTATTACTATTACTTCTGCACCGTCTTCAAACGCAACGATGATCGGATCTTCAACATTATAAATCGACTCAAAACTATTCCCCCATTCTTTAATAAAATTTGATTTTGACTGCGTAAACCCCGATGATTCATAATATTTGAATCTATTACATAGCTTGTACATTTCCGATTTTGCGACAGAAACACTCTCTGTCTGCCATAGATCAACCACTTTGTTTGACTGCGCCGGAGTTTGACTTTGGGCTGGAGCGGGTGACGCTGCCCCTCCTGAAGACTGGGCTGGAGCGCTTGGCGCGGGTGACGCTGTTCCCGGTGTATACGGCTGAACAGACGGTCTGTTGGAACAATAATTCACCACCAGCACAAAAACCACTACCGCTACCGCAATGCCGCCCCATACTCCCTTGTTTGTTTGTATGTTATTTCCGGCAGGCGATGTATTCTGCGGAGTATACTGCGGCTGCTGAGAATACTGCGGCTGCTGCAGAGAAGGCTGCTGCGCCGATTTGAACATCACCGCTTCCAGCAGGTCAAGCGCGTCAGCGCAGCGTTTCCGGTCAACGCCGGTTTTGGTATTTACCTGATTTGCCAATCCCGCTTTTACACGCCGCCGCTCATCAGCGGTATTGGTATTTTTGAGCGCCTGATAAGCGCCATATTCGATACAGCGTCCAAAAGCGACACGTTCTTCTTTATTCTCATTCTTCGCGTAATCGCTGAAATAAGGGAATAAACGTTTCGCATCGGTAAGTATGCCTTCGCCCTGTTCGGCGACGATACGATTTACAATAGCAAGTAAATTTGTGTTCATAATTCAACTCCTTTAAACGTGAATATATTCATGACTTTTTCCTTTTGGATTTATTGTATGCGTTAAAAATACTACACATTATACCTACGCCGCATAAAGCTCCCCATATGGAGTCAAAGCTCATAATTTTATCCATATTTACTACGCCATTTGAAAAGTAGCAGGATGCTACAACCCCACCAACAGAGCCAAGAAAAACAAAAAACTTTTGGACTCCTGAATATTTTATAGTTTCCTGATTTGCCGTATTATCGGAAGATGCGGGGGTTGCCGACTGTTTCGGCGGTTGTGTCTGTGAAGAGTAATTGGATAACTCTATGTGTGGTATATCAACTGTATCATTTGAAGATTTAGCGGCTTCGGGTTTTATTTGCTCAATGCCGTATCCTCCATTATTCGATACTGAAGAAATTGCGGGACTTGTCAATTTATCCGTTTCCGGTGTTTGAACCGCTACAGTCTGTGTTGTACAATACGGGCAGGTTTTCCATTCCTCCTGCAATTCTTTCCCGCAGTTTTTACAATATATTTTCTTTTTTTCCGCTCCGAACAACACCAATGCTAATAAATCAACAGTATCATTGCACAACTCCAAATCAAGCCCTTCCTCATCGTGCAGTTTTTGCGCTAGCCGCTGTTTACAGGCATCACGCTCCGGTTCCGCCGCGTTTTTTAACAACTGTGCGGATTCGTGTTCCAGACATTTAACAAAGGCGTTTTTCTGCGGTTTGGGTTCGTCCTTTGCCAAGTCCGCAAAAAAGGCGGAGACACGGCGAGGTTCGCCAAGTATGCCCTCGCCCTGTTCGGCGACGATACGGTTTACAATGTTTAACAGATTGGTGTTCATAAAACAACTCCTTAATTATTGCTCCTTGTTAATTTTTTTCATTTTTGCAAAAACGATAAAGCACAATACCGATGATGCCGCTGACGAAATAACAGTAATAATAAAACTAATAAGATATACAATTCCTGCGGCAAGGATCATTTTTCTGTTGTTTTTTCTTTGTCCCAGCACATTGAGTATTGTCGATATTATTAGAACTGGTAATACAACAACAAAGAACTCAGGATCTAAAAAGGCACGAATAAAATCACTAATAAAACCACCAATAAAATCATGATCATACTCAAGAATAAGACCAAGAATAATCTGAACTACTAAACATGATGGAGGAATAATTACCGCAGCTAACAAAAGTTTCTTAATATTCTTTGGCATTTCGGTATTTTTTGTTGGTCTCTGCGAACTTGTCTGCATTTCAACTTTTGTAGCTGATGTTGAGCAATACGGACAAGATGCCCATTCTTTCTGCAATTCCTTCCCGCATTTTGAACAGAGCTTTGCCTGCGATGGCGCCGGCGTGCTTTGCTGTACCGTCTTAAATATCACCGCTTCAAGCAAGTCAAGCGCTTCGGCGCAGCGCGGTCTGTCAACGCCGATCTTGGCGCTTATCTGATCCGCCAGAGTTGCCTTCACGCTCTGGCGTTCATCGGCGGAGTAGGTTTTTTTTAATTCCTGATATGCGCCATATTCTATACAGCGTCCAAAGGCGACACGATCTTCTTTATACTCACTCTTTGCGTAATCGCTGAATATAGGTTTTAAACGCGCGGGAGCGGCAAGTATGTCTTCGCCCTGTTCTGCGACAATCCGGTTTACAATGTCCAACAAATAAGTGTTCATTCACAACTCCTTTTACTGCTTTTTGGTGTTTACTACAAAACTCACTTTGCCTAAATCCACCTGATTGCCGTTTTGAAGTTCCCTTCGTTGATTGGTGGTTTTGTCATACATAACAACTTTGCCGTTTTCAATCTGTACAGTGGCTTTGACGGGCGCTTCATTGGAAAGGAATATATCGGCTTCGCGGGATGAACCGAAAATAATGGGCTTTTGCCCCAATGAAACTGTTTTTGTTTCATTCTTGCCCCAAATAACTGTGAGCCACGCTTCACGAAGGGCTTCTTCTATGTAGGAAATGGTCAGCCCGATAAAGAAACCAAGCGCCATAATTCCAACTATTCTTCCAATTGCTTCGGGGAGCAGAGAAAAAGTTGCCCTGAATATGGCTCCGCCTATAATTCCGCCTAATAATCCGGCGGTCATAGCGCGTTTTTTCGGGAAGTTGGGAACAAAGGTTGAAACTCCCCAGCCAACTCCCCATCCCATGATTCCCCAGCAGATTATTCTGCTTATAATTTCAACCATTGCGGAAATATTGTAAGTAAAGGCAAACGCAATCTGGGCTATGCCGCCGGCAAAAGCGCCCAACAATATGCCGATTATTGCGGTTCTAACAAGCGTCTCAAAAACAGGTTTCTTTTTTAGATATATGCTCTGCGCCGCCAGTAATCCTACGGAAATACCAAAGCCGATAAACGCCGCCCATACAGCGACAAAAACAACACTTCCAAAAAAAGTTCTTCCTCCTTCATTATTTAAATTTTCAGAAATTAGTTCTCCGATGGTTCCGCCCAACGCTCCGGCAATTCCAAAGATGATCGTCTTTACGCTGATTCTGGCTTTTCCGGTTTGTACATTAACCGGCGTATTCATCTGCTGCGGAGATGGAGAAGGCGGCGGGGAAGCTTGCTGTACCGGTTTGAAAATGACCGCTTCGAGAAGGTCAAGCGCGTCAGCGCAGCGCGGCTTATCAATACCGGTTTTGGAATTCAACTGATCCGCCAGAGCCGTTTTAACGCGCCGCCGTTCATCCGCGGTGCGGGTGTTTTTAAGCGTCTGATAAGCGCCCATTTCTATACAGCGTCCAAAGGCAGTGCGATCCTCTTTATACTCATTCTTCGCGTAGTCGCTGAAATAAGGGAATAAACGTTTCGCGTCGGTAAGTATGCTCTCGCCCTGTTCGGAGACGATACGGTTTACGATAGTAAGTAAATTAACATTCATTATACAACTCCTTTAAATAGAAAATTATTTTTTTCCTTTTTTTAATTTTGAAAATAAAAAATCACCGTAACTGGAAATATCGTCTTTTTGCGAAACCGTATTTTTTTCATATTCCGAGGCGGCGTATTCCAATGCAGCCTGTTCCAGTTTTTCAAGTTTTGATTCCGCCTGTGTTTCTTCTTTTGCGGTATTTTCGGCGGTAGTTTTTTCCAAAACAGATTCTTCTTCGGCAATCTGCTTTTTCCAGATCGGGACCGCCTTTTTTAGAACTTCCATGTTAATAAAACCCGCAATACTGGTGTCATCGCCCTTGCCCTTGGTGGCGAATTGATTTGCCAAATCTATTAACTGTTTATAAGTGGATTCGAAGCCGTCTTCGGCAAAGGTAAGCGCAATGGTACGGTAGAGTTTGTACAGGTGTTTTTCGTTTTCATCAACCGGATAGTTGTCGTCAATGCCGTCGCTGCACAGAAAAACCGCTACAGGAGGCGTCTTTAATTCATGGAATG
Organism: Treponema sp.; assembly: GCA_031281555.1. GTDB lineage: Bacteria > Spirochaetota > Spirochaetia > Treponematales > Breznakiellaceae > WQXQ01. Next base: position 6,966 of record JAITFK010000170.1, read on the forward strand.
AAAAATAACAGCGGGCTTGCACGGCGGCATCGTCATCGCAAATTGAAGTTGTTACATTAAGGTAGCATTTATCATCCCAGGGAACCGGTTGATCAAACGTGCCGTCCGCATAAAGGGCTGTAAAGCGTCCGTCGCCGATGTGGATACCAAACCAGTAATATGGAGTAATCGCCGCGGCTATCAGGGTTGCGCCGTAAGCGTGATGAAGGTCTGTTCCTTCTGTATACCTTTTTCGGTATTTGTCCCCCACATTTTTCAATTCTTCTTCGGTTATTGGATTGTTGGTATAGTCCTCTGTCGTGATTTTGAACCATGCTCGGATAATGCCTTGTTCTATAAGTTTTTCTTTTAGAACAGCCTGCGCTTCTTCTTTTTTAAGCAGACTTTCTCTTTGGAGTACAGTCGCCGGTTTTCTCAGCAGCCATTTAATTATATTCATTTTTTCATTCGGCTCGGTTTCTTCCGGCTCATCAAGGTATTTTACAAATTCCTGTATGCCTTTTGCCGCGCACGCTACGGCAAATTTTGCGCCCCTTGCGCTGCGGAAACAGTTATCGTCCCCATGACCATCAGCGACAACGGCTATGGATACGCCTTCATCATCATACATGGTTGATGAGTCTTCACAGCCTTTGCCATGTTTAATATGACTTCCGCCGATAACGGTAACCGCGAATGATTTATATTTGTTCATTACCAATCCAGTTGATCGTTGTCCGGAGCGGCGGCAATTTCTTGGGTAAATTCATGCAGGTTGGCGTTCAATTCCTGCTGTTTCTGCTCATCGCCCAAATCACCCGCAGTATCGTTGACGTTGGAACTTTTACTGGCAACTTGGGAAGCGCGGACGCTGACGAATTTTATCATCTTTTTTAATGTCGCCGCGTTATGGGTTTCCAGAACCGCTTCGATAGTGCCGGTAAATTCCTTGAGTACGTCTTTGTTGGCGTCATCGCCGATGGCGATTGCAACCTTGACGGCGGCTTTGAACCAGTTGTTCTTCTTTAACTCCGCCAGTTCTCTTGCCCAGTCATCGGTCGGTTCGCCGTCGGAAAGCAAGAATATCGCCGGCGCGAAAGAGCCGGTCGCTTCCTGCATAAAAGCCTTTGTAGAAAGTTTATCATTCAGGGTTTTACAGGCGGCTCCAAGGTCGGTAACGCCTTCCGCGTTCAAATAGTTCCAGCGGAACTGGTCGGCTTCGATAGGACCGTTTGCGGTAATCCATCGCGAGCCGCTGGAAAATTCCAGAGCGGCGATTTTTATCTGCGCGTCGGCGTTCTCGTCCGATACTTCCTTGATGGCGGGAATAACTTCCTCAATAGCGGTATTCACCGCTCCGATTTTGCTTCCGTCCATGCTTCCCGAAGTGTCAATAACAAAAAATAATACCATTGTCCTTCTGGGAATTTCGATTTTGTCCGTTAATGCCATATTTCTCTCCTTTAAAAATTATATTATTTCAGCGCTTGCGCTGCCGAAATCGATTACCATGCCTTTTTTAAGCGCACAAGAGGCGTTAGGCGCTATAGTAGACGTATTGTCCCCATCCGTTACCGTCCAGTTGTTACCCGACACATTTTTTAACTCAAATTCCTCTTTTACCGAAACCTCGCCGTAAAGGGTTGTAAAATCATCGGAGTCTTTTTCCGTATGGCAGGAATAGAGTTTTGTCCGCTGGTGAACCGGCAGATTATATCTTTTTGTTTTGATATAAAACGGAAAGGTATTTTGTTTATTACAGCCGGGACAGGGATTGGGGTCTACAGGGTCTGCAAAATACACCTCACCGCACGGACATTTGAAAATTTCCGAACGCATACGGATAAAAATTCGCAGCCATTCCTGTTCGATGATTCTGTTTGCCGGATCCATCAAGATGTCCTTGCCGAATGCTTTTACAAATTCATCTTTCAGATAGGACGGCAGAAATGGCCAGCGGGTTATCGCGCCTTTATGCAAGCCCTGTACCGGTCTGTTTGAATTATCATCAGGATCATAAATAAACACCGGATTCTCGCCATAGATTGCTTTTTCATGTTTCGCGTCCATGCACACAGGGCATGCGGCTTTTCCTTCAAGAGGGTGGTTATTTGTCCAGAGCAGGAACAAAACTACCGAGAGCGAAAAACGGTCGGTTTTTATGTCCGGTTTTGAATGTTTTGCCACGATTTCGGGAGCCATATAACGGGCTTTTCCGGCAATGCCTGAATTCTTGCCGTATTCCGAAACATTGTCGTTATCGCAGATAAGCACGTCGCCGTCTTTGGGGTTGATAAAAAAGTTACCGTCATTTAAATCCTGATAGCTGTAGCCTTTAAGGTGCAATTCACGGAAACCTGCCGTTATGTGCAATGCGGCGTTGGTCATCGCCGTTATGCTTGCAAAACCTTCTTTACCGATAAGGAATTTGGAAAAGTCACGGTAATCGCCGGGTCGCAGATCCATGATGTAGCCGAAAGCCGCGTTGTCATAGTCGGTTAAGTCTTCGGGCCACAGGAAGGCATTGGTTGGTTTGCCTTTTTTGATATTGTTTTCAAGGTTGGCGTAAAATTTATCCGGATCTTTAAATTTTTTCCCCGAATACCATTTTAACGCCTTTGCCATACCGTCATAGTCAACACGGTACACCGCGCCCTGTCCGCCTTCGCCCAGAAAGTGATCAACGACGACCTTTTTGAATTTCTTTGTCTGGATTGTATACCCTTTTGGTAATTCCATAATATATTTGTCCTCCTTTCTATAACGCCGGTTCGTGGTTTTTGCCCTTACCTGCCGGATTCCGCTGGCAGATATTTCTGGTTAAATTCAATAGATCGCGGTAAACCATGCCGCAGTATTTGCAGGTGTACTGGGCTTTTACGGAGCCTTCGTAAAGTTCGTGTTTGTAACCGTTTTTGCCCAAAGGATGATTCCGGCACCAGTTAGCGGTAAGATCCCGAACAGTTGAATATTCCATGCCGCAGTATTTACAGTAATACTTTTGTTTTTGTAGGGGCTGTCCATTGGCGTTCCCTGACTGTCCGCCTTCCTGTGAATACAGCGCAGCGCTGCAAAGCATTAGCAACACTAACAGTAATTTGCTAATTGTTTTTTTAATGGTCATTATTGATTCTCCTTAATAATTACTTCTTATAGTTTTATTATCAAACATATTGCTCATAGGATTTCCTCATTGACAACTACAATATGTAGTATTAACAGAAACCCATAGCTGTTTATTTTGATCGTACTCCAATGTAACTTGCTGTTTATGGTTATCAGTATTACAAACAGTACAATATTTAACGGGTAAAGAAATATATTCCTTACATGGTCTTTTATTTGTAACTTGATCACTCCTTACATAGATTAAATTATTGCCTTGTACGATTTGATAAACACAACTATTTGCGCTAGAACCATGATGAGGCGCAGTTACAACGGAATTATTATTTAATTGAATATATTGTTTTCCGCAAAAACCAAGATCAGAATCGGCGGTAAAAAGCACATTAGGGAGACCTGTTTTTTCAAATTGAAAAACCAAGCTTTCTTTGTTTATTTTACTTAATACATATAATGCATGATAAAATATATCTTTTACATAAACCTGTAGGTTTTTTTCGTATGAATTTAACGCAAATAAGTCATAATACCTTGATATTCTTTTTTTTGTTAATGTTCCTTTATATTTTAACCATCTGATGTGGGATCCTGAATATGTTGCGTGTATAACCAAGCTTATTATTTTTTGAATATTTACTATATATTTTATATTATCTGCATTAAATTCGAATAACGGACATGAAGATAAACGATTCAATTTATCCCATAAATATTCAAGGACAGAAATGTCGAAAATGTTAACTTGCCCGTTCATATCGTTTTGCTCTATTGTTTCTTGATTTTCCAGATAATTTTCCAATGTTAGTTCTTTTTCAGATTGTATACTTAGCCTGTCCCTCTTTAATAACTCAAAGGCGAATTCAGGATTACGAGACAATGTAAAAGCAATATCTCCAAAAATATCGGGCAGCCATAATTCCTTAATATTAATTTTATTAGAATTAATCATTCCAATAATTCCATTCAGGTGATCATTATCATAATGAGAACAAATTGCGACATCAATATCAACTATATTATTTTTTAATAATTTTTTTGCTATAGTATTTTTATTTTTACCGCCATCTATAACAAAATTATTATCACCTTCTCTTAATACAAATGAGTCTCCAACATTAACATCCAAAGCAATAAATTCCATTTGCTTAATACCCCCTTATTTCCTTCAATCTTGCTCTTCTCGTAATAGCGGAATTATATGGAGCTAAGTTAAGGGCTTTCCCCAAATCCTGTATTGCCCGGTCCCTTTGTCCCAGTTGCATGTAAGCTTCTGCACGGCTGGCGTAAACATCATCAAATCTATCGTCCCGGTCAAGCGCATTGTCAAAATCTTTGATAGACATGTCATATTGACCTTTCATCCTGTAGGCTTCTCCACGGCGGAAGTAGGCCAAAGCATAGTTCGAATCAAGTTTAATAGCCTCATTATATTGTATAATAGCATTATCATAATTACGATCAAAATAATAAGTTTGACCTTTTGTAAAAAATTGCACGGCACTTTGTCTGTTTCTTGCTTGCTGTAAAGAATCCCTTACCAAATTATTATTTGGGTCCAGATTGAGGGCTTTCTCAAAATTCTGGATTGCAAAAGCTATATTATCTTGTTGTAATGCTTGCATGCCTCCATAATATAATTCCTGGGCGCTTTGCTGATTTGAACTAGAACTTGCCGTAGCAGGAGCTGATGTTATGTCGTCTACTATAGCGATAATCATCGAAATCACCAGTATCACTAGTAAAATCACTCCGGCAATTATCAACTTGCGATTTGGTTGTTTTTTCTGGTTAAGCAATGGCTGTATTTCAAGAGTCACGTAAGACGTTTGCTTATCCGGCGCGGGACATGGCGCTTGCTCAGGTAATGATTCCGCCTTCGGTGTTTCTGCCTTGATCGGTTCTGTTTTAACTATTTCCGCATTCGGCGGATTCTGCTGTATCTTCGCCGCAGGCGTTCCGCAATACGGACACACTCCCCATTCCTTCTGCAACTCCTTCCCGCAGTTTGTACAGAACGCGTCCTGCGGCGTCTCGCTTTCTTTCTTTTCTCTCAAAACCAGAGCCAGTGCATTCACCACGTCCGCCGCCGCTTCCGCTGACAGAAAATGTTCGTCTTGTAATACCTTGGTCTGCTGTCGTTTGCAAAGCTCAAGTTCTACCGTGGTGATGATTTCTTTCTGCACTCCGACCTCAAGAGCCTGCAACAAGAGGCGGCTTTCTTT
>JAITFK010000193.1 GCA_031281555.1 Treponema sp.
CCAATACCAACTGGCTGAAGAAAAACCCCGAAGCGGCGAAAAAATTCATGCGGGCCGTAAGCAGGGGTTATGCTTTCGCCATGGAAAATCCCAAAGACGCGGGGGAGATTCTTTTAAAACACGCGCCGGAACTTGACCGTACGCTTGTTATGCGCAGTCAGGAATACCTCGCTTCCCGCTACCAGGCCGATGCGCCGCGCTGGGGCGAAATTGATCCCCAACGCTGGGGTGGTTTTTACCGCTGGATGTTTGAACGCGGCTTATTGGAAAAAGACATCGGTACGGGCGGCTTCACCAATGAGTATCTGCCAAAGTAATGAGTAAAGAGCAAAGCGGGGCGCTTTTTTGTTGTAAAAGTGTTAGCAAGAATTACGAAAACACGCCGGTAGTTAAAGATATCAGCGTTAATTTGCCCCAGGGGGGCTTCATCTCCCTGCTGGGGCCTTCCGGTGTTGGCAAAACTACCCTGTTCAATGTACTTGCCGGCATTGATCTGCCCGACGGGGGAAACGTGTACCTTAACGGCGAAGATATAACCGGCATTCCCGGCAGGGTAAGTTATATGCCGCAGAAAGACCTGCTGCTGGAACACCGAACCGTACTGGACAATGTTATTCTTCCCCTGTTGATCCGCGGCGAAAAAAAACATCCCGCCCGCGAAAGCGCCGCCGTTTATTTCCCCCATTTCGGGCTGTCCGGTTATGAGAAAAAATATCCCTATCAACTTTCCGGCGGCATGCGCCAGCGCGCCGCCCTGCTGCGTACCTATATGACGCACAGCCCGGTCATTCTGCTGGACGAACCTTTTTCCGCCCTTGACGCGATTACCCGCCGCCAGATGCAGGACTGGTACTGCGAAATCGCCCTGAGCATGAAACTTTCCACCCTGTTTATCACCCACGATGTTGAAGAAGCCCTGCTTCTTTCCAATACCGTGTATGTTCTCAACGGCCATCCGGGAACAATCACCCATACATTTGAGGTATCGCCCCATTTGCAGAAACAGGCAATCCTGGAAGCGATAGGGCTGTAGGGGAATTTTACCGTCATTTTATTTATATAATTTGCCTTCAATTAATTTTTTAATATTGTTGACGGTATTATTGAGTTCTCCTTTATCCGGTATATATTCATTTTCATATTGATCCACAGATGTATAATAATAATGTTTGCCAATCATTTGTCCTTTATGTAAAAATTGGATCAAAATTGATAACTCATCGTACCAATCGCGCCATTCGTTTGAACCATGCTTTTCTGTGGGAGGCACATTATTGTCGGACGTTGAAATATACCTGATAAATTCCCCGCAAAATACGGAAAAAGTGTCAGAAATGTTTTTAGCCTGCTGCTCCGCCGCTTCACCGCCAAGTTTATCCTTAAGTTTTTCACGCGTCGCTTCATTGAAAAACAGGATTTCTATATTCGGGCATTGGTTAAGCAGCATTTGTAACCGTTTAAGAAAAACCAATAGATTAATGTAAAAGCCGGACACCGCTTCATGCTGTTTTTTTCTAATATAATTTCTAATGGAAATAATACTGGGAATGATAATTCCCACTATGCTCAATATAATAGTTAGTATTCCAATTACTATTTGGAAAAACACCGGGTTTTGTTCCAAAAAAGGAAATAGCAGCTGATTGGGAATCATATTGATAACCCATAATCTGTCTTAAAATAGTTCTTGATTGTTCCAACATTCTGAATTTCATATTGGTTATTAATTAAATCATCATAAATCTTTTTGTATTGTTTACTGTATGAATTAATAAACTCCACTAATTTATTATCCTCCTCAATACCGAGACCGAGATACCGTCCTTCATACAGTTCAATAATTTTTATATAATGGGACAAATAATGCCGGTGGTTTTTTATTATCCGGTATGGAAAAGGTAATCCATCCCTACCCGGACGATGCAGATAGTTTCTGTCATCTAATGCTCTGAAATTTTTATGAGAGAACTCACTTTCTTGCCCTATTACATAATCAATACATTCTTTTGCTTTTTTATACACACGCGTTATTGTTTTTTCAATAGTGTCATAATCACGCATTAATAAAAGAGGCGTAGAGCTGTCGCAATACCTACAGGCAAAATATTCAAAGTCACATTGTATGTAAGTAAAGAAACGTCCGGCGTCGGTAATTTTAACGCCATATCTATTTTCTCCCGCTGATTCTGAAGAACTTTCAGACTGATATTCATCCCACATTTTTCGTGCAAGATCAGAAGAACCTTCGTACTTTGTATCATTAAACTTAATGACAACGAGTTGGCACCACTTATTTGGTTTTCCTTCTGTCCTGGTTTCTCCTCCATTAGTTGTATCATCAAATCTGAATTCATCCAGCGCCGCAAGCGTTTTTGCCAGATTATCAACACTAGGTTTCAGGACTGGTTTTCCTCCCTCATCAGGACGCTGTAAAACGCCCTCGATCAGTTCAGAGAAGCCGGCATATTCCGGCTTTTCACTGCTTCTTCGGGATAACCATATAAGTATTCGTCTGGCATACGTACTCATATCATTTAATTTGTTATTCTGGGTACAAATCAAATCGAAATATTTTGTAGTCTTAATCAAGTTTAATATCAGCCGCAGAATAGACCTTCTGAGCATATATTTGTATATTATATTTTCGAATTTCCAGTATGTTTCGTATTTCTCAAATGGCAATATATTTTTATTTTCTTTAGGTTTTTTTTCCGCTTCCTGGAAAAGGCCGATAACCCTGGTAAGAATTCCGGATACTCTGCGTTTATTATGATTATACATCATGGAAACTAATTCCAATATACTTGTGTTAAATTTGGATTTATCTGAAACAATTAATTTCATAAAATCAAAAGCAGGTTTATCTTGCCCCATGTTAGAATATTCTAATTTTTTTCCGTAAATTTCATCGGTATTATACCAACGGGTAACATCAATAGAGTTGTCTACACGTCCTGAAAAATGACTGTGGACAGAAACACTGAACATTTTTTCCGTGGTGTCTCTTACGGCCATTACCACTTTAAAGTATTGGGCAAAATCAAGTCCGGCTTTTTTATAAGCAGTAGTTTCATCTTCTGTAAACCGGTATACTGAATCAACAATAATGACAATATCAGAGTCATATATTCTCGTCCTGATATCAATATAATGTTCAATGCTGTCAAATGCTATTAATGTTTGTTCCGGATTTTCCATATCTGAACTAAATAATAAAACACGTGTTATGATTTTTAATGTGTCCATAATGCTTTTCATTATATCACTATAGTCCGGAACGCAAAAATCAATCAATTTTTGAAAGAGTTGGCCGCGCTGAACAGACTGTTTTTCTTTGTCGGCACAATAAGGCTCATACAAAAAATCAAATATAACCTTATCATCAGGACAATTTTCGCCATTAAGACGGGCATAATTTTGGTTCATGGCGGCTATCTTCCCGGTATCTATTGATTTTTTTATTTCCCATATTACATCAAATGCTGTACCCAATAATTGAACAAGAAAAAACCGTTGTGCATTGGGGGGGCCATTATTTGAAGTTAAAGGTTTGCCTTTTTGGGGAAATGTTACATCGCCTTTGGTTATCTCCGAGGTTGAATCTTCAAGGTCCATTTCGATTGTACGGCGATTCCCAATTTTTTCCCATTCTTCCTGTAATTTATTCAGGTAAATTGTTTTTCCCGATCCTGACGCTCCGCGAATAAGAAAGAACGCATTAGTTGTTTTACTTAAAAAATTATCTTCTAATTTATTTTTTTTGTTACGTAATTCCGCATAGCCTATTCCCTTTTGACTAAACGCAAAATCATCATTTTCATCGTCATCGTCATCATCATCACTTAGAGTAACCGTTGTATCATATTTTTCATTCAGGAAGAATGGCTCAACGTACAGATTTTTATAAAAATCTTCTTTTGATATAGTTTTGACAGAAGGGTTTCTTTCTACTACCCGTTTCAGAGCATCCAGGCCTCTTTTGGAAACAGGCTCACAAATGAGCAGATCTTCCAAGTGGTTAATATGTTCATCTTCATTCGTCATAAAGAAACCCTCCTTTCTTTACAATTTATGCAAGACAATAATCATATATCAATCTGATTATATTACCGATTTTCTTAACTGTACACATTTTTTTAAAAAATTATCAAATATTTACCCAAACCATCTCAAATATTTACTCAAATTATCAAATATTTACCTAAAAAAGTGTAGATACTCCGCACCACCATTGATTCTACATCATAAAACCAATACCATGAAAAACTGGAACCGGAGGAAAAGAGTATGTCAATAATACACACTGAAATTACTCTTAAAAATACGGTTGATGTGTCGAATTTTTCTACCGGAATAGTCAAAAATCAAGATGAAATAAGGCAAACCTCTGTTCAGGCATTGGTTGACACCGATGCATGGACGCTGGTTATAAACGAAACTATCCGTAATCAACTCGGCCTACAGATAATCGGAACCGACTCTGGAACTTTCGCAGACGGAACAAAAGAGACTTTCAATGTTGCAGGCCCGCTGGAAATAATCTGGAATGACCGCAGGACAATATGCGTTGCGCTTGTTTTACCGACCGCCGATGAAGTCTTGCTCGGCGCTATCCCTCTTGAAGTCCTTGATCTGACAATAAACCCGCGTAAAGAGGAAATAACAGGAGCCCACGGAGATCAGCCGCTTCATAGTTTAAAGTGTCAGACATTTTGAGGCATCACCCCATTTGCGGAAACAGGCAATTCTGGAGGCGATTGGGCTGTCTTTATAAATCAATATCCCAGATATCCGCCAAAACACCAGCGGTACGAGGTGTCAAGCACCGCGCTGGTACTGTTACCGAATTAAAAGCATCTCTCATCATGCCTAACGATAAATTAGTACCAGAGGCAGTAGAAATCCAATCATTATGCATTTTGAATGATTGAGTTGTTATATCCCAATTCATACCTGTATAACTGGTTCCTGCATACCCTATTGTTATTTTGAAACTATTGCCTTTGGTAAGCAAATAATCCACCGCTTCCACATTTACTTCTGATGCACTATTCATAAACGCTGTAAGCCGTTCCTTGATATAACCCAAATATGCTGGTTCTTCTGACGGCAAACCAATATATTCAACGGTGAAAACTAAATTACCGTCTTTTAATGTTATGGATATGTTTTGTTGCCTGGCATTGTTTCGCCGTCCGCATTATAAGGAAAATTAGCATCCACCATGGCAACAATAGCATTATAAATGTTTTGTTGAATATCAGACGTGCTACTTTTCAGATAATCAATATGAAAATATATTGTTTGTCTATCTGTTGCCTTCATTTTATATATGATCGCTGGATTGTCCACATATATTGTAACTCCACCTGTTCCACCAAATGCTCCACCAAAAATATTTCTAAATCTATTCCTTCTGATGTTAGTATCTGCCATTGTGTCAAACGCACCCTGAATTGCCTCTTCAATTATGGTTACAATACTTTTATCATTCACTTTTAATTGTTCCAAATTTTGGCTTCCGCAATTAGTACGGCTATCCATAACTGTCGCTTGATAACGTACTTCCGCTGCTCCTGGATTTTGAAAAAGGAAATTGACTTGAAATGTTTTAATCGCTGGTTCTGTTCTTTCAATCGCTTGTGTTTCCTTATGTGCGGGATTATGTTCACACTTTCTGGTTTCTTCACCGTCTGCGGTTGCGGTTGCGGGTGTTGTTACTGTCCATGCTCCCCATTGATGGGCATTGGGGTCTATGGCTATGGTTTGGGTTTCTGTATGAGTTGGGTCAAGGGCGCATACTCTGGTTTCTTCGCCTGCGGTGGTGCAGGTGGCGGGGGTGGTCACTGTCCGATCGCCCCATTGGTGGGTGTGGTTAAGCGTTGCTATCGGGCGTGTTTCCTTTTCTTCACAGGTTGAACAAGTCCTTGTTTCTTCACCTTCCTCGGTAGTAGTGGGGGCTTTGGTCTGCGTCTATGCGCCCCATTGGTGTTCGTGGGCGGTCGGTTCGCTCACCACAACCGCCGCGCTGGTTTTGCTATTATACCCGCTGGCACTCACCGTTACGGTATAGCTTCCCGCTGTATCCGCTGTTATCGTAGTGGCGATTCCTCCGCTTATGGCAGAACCGTCTTTATTCCATTGGTAACTGACCTTTTCTTTTCCGTCATAGTTAGCGGTCAAAACAGTCCCCACAGTTGCCGTTGTCGGACTGATAGTAGGGGTTCCCGCCAAGTCGAGCGGGTCAGTAGTCTCGCCGCCGTTGTCGCAAGCCATAATAACGATGCCGATTATTGCCATTGCGATAAATTGTTTCCTTGTTTTCATGTTTTACTCCTTAATTATCAAATCCTTCAGGCATCTAACACTTTCTTACACTCTGTTACACAGAGTATTGCTATTTTATAGATAATTGTCAAGTCATACCAGACAATTACAATAAAGTGGGTATTTAGAACCGATTTTGTAACAATGAAAACAAAACTACGGCATATTTTAGCCACAAATATAAAGAATCAGCGTAATCTGCTCGGCTATTCACAGGTTAAACTGGCGGAACTTGCCAATATAGCCCCTTCATATTTAGCAACGATAGAACTGGAGAAAAATTTTCCTTCGGATAAAGTGCTTGAAAACATAGCTCATGCCTTAAAAATCGACCCTGTGGAACTTTTTTCCATGACCTGTTATCCGATAGAAGAATTAAGAATCTTCCAAAAATCCGTTATAGAATCCTATGAGCAGGCATTAAAAACCCAAATTACCAAATTCTTCAAGAAAGGTGATTGATACCATTCCCATCTAAATTGAAAAAATATCATAATGAACGTCGTGTTTT
>JAITFK010000106.1 GCA_031281555.1 Treponema sp.
AAAATGGTAACGTTCTCCCTTGCCGGGAAGGATTACGGCGTTGATATTATGAGCGTAAAGGAAATCGCAAAGGCTGATAAATTTACCTTTGTGCCAAACACAGCGTCTTATGTACGCGGAGTGTACAACCTTCGCGGTGATATTATTCCCATTATTGATTTAAGAAATTTCTTTCATTTGTCGGTAGACGCGAAGAAAGACACCGTTGAAAATATGCTTATTCTCCATATTAACGATCAAGTTTATGGAACAATTGTAGATAAAATTGATAAGGTTGTCGGTATTAACCATGAATCAATTCAACCGCCGCACCCAATCTTTGGTGATATTAACATAAAGTTTATCAGCGGCGTTGTGGAAAAACAAGGCGACCTTTACATTATTCTGGATGTTGTGCGTATATTTACTGTCAACGAAGATGATAAAAATAAAGTACGCTCAGGGGTAGCGGATGCAGGTAATTACTTTGTACCGCCGCCGCCGTCAGGAAGCAGTATACAGCAGCAAGGGGCTACCTCAAATTCAACTATTGATTTTATTCAAGAAAGTCTTGCCGCCTTAAAGCGATTTATTGTTACAGAATTAAATTTAAATTGGTTATACAAGCGTTTTGCCGAATGGAGTAACGGACGTTCCGGCGAGGCGTTACAGATAAAAACTGCACAGGAAGCAGAAGATTTCCTCGCTCCGTTTCATTCTCCTCACACAGCTGAATTTTGGAGTGATGCCTATGCAAATTCCGTAAAGAAAGTTCTGCCGGAATTCTCATCTTCAATTATTAATGTATGGAATATAGGCTGCGGGAAGGGCTATGAAGCTTATTCTTTTGCGTGTATACTAAAGTCAAAGTATCCAAATGCCCGTTTTAAGATATGGGCAAATGACAACGATATTATGGCTGTTTCACAAGCGCCGAATATGGCTTATGATCTTGAAGAGATACCTGAATATTGCCGTCAGTTTATGACAAGCGGACCAAACGGTTATATATTTAATTCGGCCATAAAGGACTCGATTGTTTTTGAATACCACGATATAGTGAATGAAAATGCTTTGCCGGAACTTGACATTATTTTGGTAAGAGATGTAGTTTCTTTCTTGCCGGCAGCTGATCAGGCAAGAGTTATTACAAATTTTACGGAAAGGTTAAAGAATCGCGGAGTGATATTCGTGGGAAGGAATGAAGAACTGACAGGCGGTGCTTGGCAGTCGATGGCCGATGATCCTGTTTCAGCTTATTTGCATTGTGCATAAAATATAAAAGGAGAGAATTATGAGAGTCGAGTATATCAACCCCTTTGTGGAGGCAGCTTTCAGTGTACTAAAAGAGTTATTGAATACTGATGTAAAACGCGGAGACATTTACCTGAAACCCACCTCTATGAAAATTATGGGTGTTGCCGCTCTGGTAGGTCTTGCCGGTGATGTGGAAGGACGTGTTCTTTTTGATATGACCAAAGCTACTGCCTTGCATGTAGCCGGAGCGATGAACGGCGAAAATTTCACAGTACTTGACGAGCTTGGCAAGGCAACCATTCAGGAACTTGCAAACATGATTACCGCTCAGGCTGTAACTAAATTACATGATTTAGGGTTTAAATTTGACCTTACACCGCCGGCTCTTTTTACCGGAGAAAATATGGAAGTTTCCACTAACCTTGGTGAAGTTGAGGCGCTTATTGTTCCAATGGAGCTTGGCGAAAGTTTTAAAATAGAAGTTAACGTCGCTATCCGTGAACGGATAAAATAATTTTAAAATCAAGATACCTCCGCTTGTCAAAAGCGGGGGTGTTTATTAAAATTGTTCGAAAATCCTTTGGTTTGCCGAACTAATTCATTTTGTTTTCATTTAAAAATAGGGCGGTTAGCTCAGTTGGTTAGAGCACCAGCTCGACACGCTGGGGGTCACAAGTTCAAGTCTTGTATCGCCCATTATTTTATGGGAGTAAACGGGTTACAGCCTTGGTTTACTCCCTTTTTTAATCAAGATTTAAACCGATAACATTATCTACGGGAAGAGAAAAAATGAGTCCTTCGGCTTTTGTGGTAATTCCGTAAGAAAGACTGACCGCTTCCATTATAGGCAGTTTCCTTTCACGGCTTGTAAGAATCAAGACAATTTCTTTTTCTTCCTGTACGGAAATACCGAAAAATTTTACAGGGCCTGCGTGAGCGAGTCCTCTCGCATGGATTACTGTACCTCCTCTTGCTCCCGCTCCTCTTGCAATATTCATGAAATCATCGCTGTATCCGTTGTTTATTACCGCAATGATAAGATCATTGTTAATCTCCGCCGGTTTGGATATTTTTTCCACAGATGCCATAGTATCTTCCTTTATTAAATTTATTTTTTCATTTTTTTTAATACTTTCTTTAAAAACTCTGAGTAAGGGTGAGTTGATTCCCGAAAGAGGAATTGTAAAGGCAATACCAGCTCCGGGTGTGTGGAATCCTAATTTCCTTCTTATTTCCTTGAAAAGTACATGAATAAGAATTTCCTGTTCAATGCAGAGAATGACAGCTTTTTCTGTAGCGCTTATACCCAATAAATCGTGTATTTCCGAACTGGCGGTTCCTTTTCCCTTGCTGATAAAATGGAAGCGGACTTTTTCTTCTCCCAAAACTTTGGTAATGACTTCCGCTTTATCCCAATCAACAATAAAGAAAAACATTTTAAGTCGAGGAATGGTTTTTTGCGTTTGAGGCTGGATGTTTTTTTCTTCATTCCGGAAGCCGGGTAGCTTAAAAGGCAGCTTTATATTTCTTTTAAATTTTTCACCGGATTTTTTTTCAGCCATAATAAACCTCATCGAACACGGTTATGTGTCCAAGTTCTTCCGGCATGATACCGCTTATATCTTTTGCCATCAGTTCAAATCCGGCAGCGGCGGCTTCTCTCTGTTTCAGGCTGAAAATCAATCCCATTAACTGGATAATAATAAGAGGCGTCATCGCAACCATCGCGACTATACCGAAAGCGTCGATCATAATGTCTCCGCCTGAACCTTCACATGTTCCCATTGCCAGAGGAAGCAGAAATGTAGAAGTCATAGGACCGCTGCAGACGCCGCCTGAGTCAAACGCAATACCGGTAAAAATTTTAGGCACAAAAAAGGTAAGGCCCAGGGCGAACATATAACCGGGAACCAAAATATACATTATTGGAATACGCAGTAAAATTCTCAGCATGGTTATAATTAACGCCGCGGACATTCCTATTGCAAGCCCCTTCATCATCATTTTTTGAGTTATGGCGCCTTCGGAAATTTCTTCAACCTGCTTGTTAAGTACATGAACTGCCGGTTCTGCGGCCACAATAAAATATCCTACAATCGCTCCCAGAGGGACTAATAACCATTTAAATTGCGATGACGCCAGTTGAAGGCCGAGGAGTCTTCCTTCCGGAAAAAAACCTGTATTTACGCCTGTTAAAAATAAAATAAGGCCGATAAATGTATAGGTAAATCCTACCATGATACGTCCTAACTGATGACGGTGATAACGGCGCGTAATTAATTGAAAAACAATAAAACAAATTACTATAGCGCCTAAAGCCAGGGATACTTCCTTAAAATATATCGGTAATTGAAGGATAAAATGCTTGACTACGTCCTGTGATGTTACAGCCTCGGGAATGGAAAAGGACTCAATATTTGCGGTGCCTGTTTTATAGAAAATTCCCAAAAGAAGAACAGCTATTATCGGCCCTATACTGCATATTGCTACAAGGCCAAAACTGTCTTCATGCGAATTTTTATCACCCCTGAGTGAAGCGAAACCTACGCCGAGCGCGAGAATAAAAGGGACTGTAATAGGACCTGTTGTAACGCCTCCTGAATCAAAACCTACGGGAATAAACGGTTTTAGGCTGTCCGGCGCAAAAAATACAATGGTAAATACAATTGCGTAAAAAATAAGTAAAATAACGGAAAGCGGGATTTTAAACAATATACGCAGCATCGCAATTACAAGGAATAATCCCACGCCTATTGATACGGTTGATATTAAGATCCATGCGGGAATGGTAGGCGTTTGTCTTCCAAGTACCTGTAAATCGGGTTCGGCAATGGAAATAATAAAGCCAATCACAAAAACAACAGGGATTATCAGCAGTAATTTGGATCTTTTTGTTAATTCGACGCCAATGCCGTCGCCCATCGGCATCATAGCCATATCTGCGCCCAGCATAAAGAAACCCATTCCTACGATTAATAGCATTGCGCCGGCCATGAACATAAGAATTGTTCCCGAAGGAACAGGCGAAATTATACTGATAACAAGTACAATAATTGTTATAGGGAGAACGGCGGAGAAAGCCTCCATTATCTTTTCTTTCAGGACTTTATTCATTAGCCTGCCTTAAAATTGTTTTTTGTTCACAAGTATAGAAAATAAATGAAAAAATGAAAACCCATTTTCACGGTATAGGAAAGTTTAAATGTAATTTTTATGAGAAATACGCGTTTTCTGCATTTAAAATGTCATAGGTAAAATTGCTTTGTTAAGAATCAAGGTAATTTTGCGCAATGCGGAATCCTATAGTCATTGTATGCAACTGGGGGAAATAATGATCCCTGAATGATGAGCGTAAGCGCATGGACGTATTTAACCAGCTTCCTCCGCGTATAATGCGTGTAATATTATCCGAAGAAGTGGAAATAAATAAATTCCAGCACCATTCAGATACATTCCCGTGCATATCATAAAGTCCCCAGGCATTTGGTTGGTAACTCCCGACATTGACTGTCCTTCTGCCGAAATAATTTGACAAATTTCTGTTTATACTGTCTCCGGTATTAAAGGGCGTTGTTGTATTTGCACGGCAGGCATACACCCATTCCTCTTCCGAAGGCAAGCGGTAACCATTCGCGTTTTTATTCCATGTAACTATGCGTTCGCTTCCTGAACCTGTAATAGTATACGCAAGTGTCAGGCCTTCGCGTTTACTTAACTCGTTGCAATACTCAATAGCGTCAAACCAACTGACATTTTCTACCGGTAAATTCGACCCCTTGAAATAGCTGGGATTTTTTCCCATCAAATTCTGGTATTCTCTTTGCGTTACTTCATATTTTGCGATATAAAAAGAATTTACCGTTACCTGACGGAACTCAATGCTCGATTCAGGATTCTTCTCATCTATTATAATATCCATTTCAAAAGTTCCGCTGGACATCAATACCATGTTAGCGGAAATAATCCGTTTTACCGGCGGAGGCGCTGGCTGCACAGGAATAGTTCTTCTTGCATCCTGGAATTCTATTTGTGATATTAAACCAGCTTCATTTTGTTGTTTCTGTCCTTGCTGCAGTACAAGCCATTCGGCTAATGTAATGCTCTCTCCTTGTTGTTGTAAAGCAAGCCATTCCTCCAACGCGGCGCCGCCCCCCTGCTGTTGTAATAAAGCAAGCAATTCCGCCATCGCGACACCGCCTCCCTGCTGTTGCAGTAGAGTAAACAATTCTGCCAGCGGAACACCTCCTTCCTGTTGCTGTAAAGCAAGTAATTCTGCTAACACGGCGCCGCCTCCAGGTTGTTGCAATAAAACAAGTAATTCAGTCAGCGGAACGCCGCCTCCCTGTTGTTGTAAAGCAAGCAATTCTGCCAACGCGGCGCCGCTTCCCGGCTGCTGTAGTAAAGCAACCAATTCTGCCAACGCAGAACTACCTCCCTGCTGTTGCAATAAAGTAAGCAATTCTGCCAATGCGGTACCGCCTCCCTGTTGTTGTAAAGCAAGCAATTCTGCCAACGCGGTACCGCCTCCCGGCTGCTGCAGTAAAACAAGTAATTCTGCAAGCAAGACACCGCTTCCCTGTTGTTGTAAAGCAAGCAATTCTGCCAACGCAGCACCGTTTCCTTGTTGTTGTAGTAAAATAACCAGTTCTGCGAGCGAGGCACTGCCTCCTTGCTGTTGTAAAGCAAGCAATTCTGCTAACGCAGCACCGCCTCCCTGCTGTTGTAGTAAAATAACCAATTCTGCGAGCGAGGCAGTACCTCTCCGTTGTTGTAAAGCAAGCAACTCTGCTAATGCAGCACCGCTTCCCTGTTGTTGTAGTAAAATAACCAATTCTGCGAGCGCGGCACTGCCTCCCTGCTGTTGCAGTAAAACAAGTAATTCTGCGAGCGCGGCACCGCCTCCCTGCTGTTGAAGCAAAACAAGTAATTCTGCGAGCGCGGCACTGTCTCCCTGTTGTTGCAGCAAAACAAGTAATTCTGCCAGTGCAGCACCGCCTCCCTGCTGTTGCAGTAAAGTAAGCAATTCCGCCAATGCGGCGCCTCCTCCCTGTTGTTGCAGTAAAACAAGTAATTCTGACAGTGCAATGCCGCCTCCCTGCTGTGAAATTTGTTGCTCTATTATATTAATTAATTGTTCCAGTTGAGCTAATTCATCTGTTATGGAGGTATCCTTATTATCGGTGGATTGTGTTTTCGAAGAGCCGGACTGTTTCGATGAACCGGCAGTACCTTCTGCGGTAGTAAAAGTACCAATTACTTTGGAAACCAACTGTTTAAAATTATTGATTATACTAAATTTGGCTGTGTTGCATGTGAAAAAGAGACTTAAGACAATAATAGCAATAATAATAATAGAAATTACTGTTATTAGTGTCTTTTTATCTTTAGGAATAACAAATTTTCCCAACTTTCACCTCCGTTTTTGTAAATTACAGCCAATTTATGCTTGATTTACTTAAAAAATTAATAATTTAAATGACATTATCTATTATAATACAGGTAAACTTAAAATTCCACCAGTTTATTAAATTTGAGCTATTCAGGAAAATTTGTACCGCAAAAACAATTATTAAAAGGACATGTTATTTTTTTAATAAAATATCTTAAAACAGTTATTATTTAATAGTTGAGCAAATATTCAATTATCAAGGTAAATGATGAAAGATAATAACCATTATTCCTGTTTTTACAGGAGACGGAATAAATGACGTTCTTGTTCTGGTAATGGCTGGCGTTGGCATTGTAATGGGCGTTCTTGGCAGTGATGCCGCGATCGAAACGGCCGACGTATGCGTTTTTGTTATTACAGTACTTAATATGCCGGGAATTATCGGTAAAAATCAAAATATAAGATGCACGGTAAACTGATCAATTAAAATAAATATTCCGAGAATCGCCGTATATATCGCGAACCCGTAGAGTGATTTTTCCCTGACTATTTTAAGCATTAATTTTACCGCGAAAAAACCAACTATCGCCGCTGTTGCAGTCCCTGTAATTACAGCTACTACTTCAATATTCACACTTGCAGTCTCCGCCGCCACGCTTTTAAACAGATTTTTTACCTGCAGGATCAACGCGCCGAGTATTACCGGAATTGAAAGTAAAAATGAAAAGCGGGCGGCGAAATCGCGTTCAAGTTTTTGAAAAAGAGCGCCTGATATGGTTGCACCTGACCGTGATATACCGGGAATAATCGCTATTGCCTGCATTATGCCGATTATTACTGCTTCAATAAAATTCATATTTTCCTGATTTTTTAATACATTGACTGTGTTGATCCGTGATAATTTTTCCGCGATTATCAAAATAACTGATGTTATTAAAAAACAAAAGCCTAAAAATTTTCCTGATTCAAAAGCGTGTTCTATTGCGTCTCCAAAAGCAAGGGCAGCGATTACAGCGGGAATTGTCGCTATTATTAACATTAAAGTAAGAGGCTGGATGATTTTTTTTAGAATAGCCCAAATATCGTGCCATAATACCGTCATAACCGCCAGTAATGTTCCCGCGTGAAGCATTATATCAAAGAAAAGAGTCGACTCTGTTATACCGAATATTTTCTGTAATAAAACAAGGTGGCCTGAACTGCTTACGGGCAGAAATTCGGTAAGGCCTTGTACAAGACCCAATAATATTGCTTCAATAATACTCATTAAAAACACGCCTTTTTTGCGGTAAAATATTTACAAACTGGTTTACGGTAAAAAACTTTTTATTGCGGCATTACCATCGCGTATACTTTGATACCCGCTTCGTCAATAGCCTGATTAACCATGTCTTTTGTAATTTTTCCCCTTGGTTTTGGGTGAGGAGGAGCGTCTCCAATCAGGATCATTATTTTCGCTTCTTTTTCCCATGAAAATTTCTTCGTTCCGTCATAAAGAGCTTCATATACTGCTTCAGGAATATCACTGCCTCCGCTGACACGGATATCGTTTAAATCACGCTGGAACCTTCTAAAATTATTAGTAAACGGGATAACTTTTGTAAGGTATGTATCGTGATAATCCTTATACAAAACCATTCCGATTCTGAAAGAAGGATAGTTAGGCAGCATTTCGCTCAGCATTGGTATTAATTTTGCGCGTACAGAATTGATATATTTGCTCATACTGTATGTAGTATCAAGACAGATTACCAAATCAAGATTTTTTCCTTTTTCCGCTTCCAATACATTTCGGATTAGTTCTATTGTATGATCCGGGCCGGAAGAAAAAATTATTTCGCCTTTGCCTGCTTTTGCGATTTCAGTAAACGCGTTAACCGTTTCCTGTAAATAGTTTTGGCCTTGAATAGGCTGCGCTTCATTTTTTGTTTCCGGTACAGGCGGTTCCTGTATTATTTCAGGCATAGGCGGTACCTGTTTTGCTTCCAGCACAAAAGGGTTGTCTTTGAAAACGCCGCGATAGTCGGCATAAGGAAAGGAAAAAGAGCGGATATTAAGAAAGGTTCCGTCTGTAAGGTAAACTTCTCCGTGTCGGGTATCTTCATATCCGTAATAAATAATATACGGAATATAAATATGAAAAGCTTCTCCAAATAAGGGATGATTGACAACAGTTGAAGAAACAAGTGAATAGATCCTGCTTGAAGCCGGAATTGGAGCTCCGTTAAGAAGCCGTATCTCATTACCGTTAATCGCGTTCCATTCACCGGCTCGGTACGCAAAGTTGTCAGAATTCATTAACGGATCTCTTGTGGTTTCTGTTAAAAGTACTGACCTAATGTCTGGTTTTTTCCTTATAAAAAGGTGATATCCGCCGTCCACCCGTAATTCAATGCTTATATCACCGGGATTAATCGACAAATCCTGACTATAAAGGCAGATTCCGGCAATTATATACAGAAAAATGATTATACTTGTTTTTCTCATAGAGTTATTATATATATCGACCTGTAAGTATCTGCGATTTAGTTTATTGTAGACTTTTCCGCTTGACTTTGTTTGTCTGTTGTTATTTTCGCAAATTTATCTTTTAATTTATAAAATATTTCCGCTATTTTCGGATCGTACTGCATACCTGCGCTTTCCATAATAATTTTGACGGCTTCATCATGTAAAAATGGTTTTTTGTAAGGTCTTTCTGAAACAAGAGCGTCATATACATCAGCGATTGCCATAATACGCCCCTGCAGCGGAATATCCAATTCTTTAACTCCGCGAGGATATCCCTTGCCATCCCATCGCTCGTGATGAAAACCGGCAAACAACTTGGCATAATTTAAAAAATCCACTTCTCCGTTTTGAGCAATAATTTCGTCAATTATTTTTTCACCCATTGTAGTGTGCGATTTCATAATTTCAAATTCTTCATCTGTAAGCCTGCCTGGCTTGTTTATGATTGAATCGGAAATGGATATTTTTCCTAAATCATGCATACGCGCCGATGTGATAATTTTTTCAACATCCCAACTGTTAAGTTCGTTAAAATATACTCCGTTAGCTTTCATTCCGTCTATGAGTATTTTTATATACATTGATGTACGTTCAATATGGTCGCCTGTTTCCTTGTCCCGATTTTCAACCATGTTCGCAAGAACTGACACAACGCTGTTCTGAAGTTGAGTAAGCCGCAAAGTCCGTTCATGTATTATTTCTTCAATGTCCAGATGTGTTCTGATACGGTTTAAAAGTACAGATGCGGAAAACGGCTTTGTAATAAAGTCTACTGCGCCTATTTCAAAACCGCTGACTTCAATTGCCGTGTCAGTATAGCCTGTTAAAAACATTACAGGTATATTTGCATAAGAACTGTCTGCCTTTAATTTTTTTAACGCGCTAAAACCGTCTATTTCCGGCATTTCTATATCCAGTAAAATCAGGTCAGGTGTAATTTTTTCAAGAAGGTCGAACATTTTTGATGCCGATGCCATTGTCACTACACGATAATAATTTTCAAGCGCTCTTTCGACTATTGTAAGAGTTGTATCGGTATCATCAACAGCAAAAATTGTTTTCAATTAGCACCTTAAAAATAAAAACGACCTAATATTAATCATTTTTAACAATTATATATTACTTTACAACTATAGTCAACAAATAAAATATATATACGGGTATTTAGGAAAAGAGGGAAAAATCGGATAAAATTTCAATTTTACGTTCTTCGTAATATGCTGAATTTTCAGCAAAAAGACTGTTTCCATGTGTGTCAATACTGACTATCAACGGGCCGAATTCACATGATTTCATTACCCAAAGACATTCCGCCATTCCAAGTTCCTGCCAAAAAACATTTTCAATTTTTTCTATTTGGCTTGCCCCAAGTACCGCGCAGCCGCCGGGATACACGCAGTGAATTGCCTTGTATTTTCGGCAGGCGGATACGGTTTTTTCTCCCATGCCGCCCTTTCCGATCATCACTTTTACTCCTGTTCTTTCGATAAAGTCCGCCGCCCATTTTTCCATACGGACAGAAGAAGTCGGCCCTATCGAAACAAGCTCCCATTTATTTTCTTTTTTTCTGACAATTGGCCCAGCGTGATAATTTACCATTCCTCTTAAGTCTACAGGCAGCGCTATCTTTTCTTCCGTAACTCTGCGGTAGACTTCATCTCTTCCCGTTATGAGCAGCCCGGAAAGGTATACAATGTCCCCCGCTTTAAGGTATGAAACATCTTCATCGCATAGAGGAAGACTCAATATTTTTTTCATAGTGTCTCTCCCGCATATGCCGGCAATTCGTAAGAGAGATTACTTTTTAAACGGATGACGCCGCGGCGCAGCATATAGCAGGATACATTCACGGCGCAGGCAATTGTCGCCGTATGCCTTGCTGAAGATTCTATGTGTACGCCCATTACTGCCTGATTGCCGCGTAAACCCTGTGCGCCCATGCCGGCGCTGTTAAGTCCGTTCATTATACGCCGTTCAAACTCTGCTCCTTTTGGATGGGAGTGATGTCTCCCGAAAGAACGCAGTAATGCCTTCTTTGAAAGAACGGCTGCATTTTCAATATTATGCCCAAGCCCAATCCCCACCAAAAGAGGCGGACAGGCGTTTATACCCGGGCCCAAGACTGCGTCAAACACAAAAGGAAGGATTGCTTCAATTCCGTCAGAAGGCTTAAAAACCCTCGCCTGCCCTGGAAGACTGCAGCCCGCTCCAGAAAAATAGACTGTTATTTCAACTTCCTGTGAATCAGGAATCAATTCCCAGTTTATCCAGGGAGAACGTTCCGCAATATTGTCATCTGATATTTTTTCATCAAAGAAATCAACAGCATTGGGTCTTAAAGGAACGCTTACTGTCGCTCGGCGGATTGCCTCTTTTAAAACTTCCGGAATATAACTCAAATAAGGAAACGCTGTTCCGGCGTTTAAATAAAATTGAATCATTCCCGTATCCTGACAACAGGGACGTTTTAGCTCTTGCGCCATTTTAAGATTTTCAAAATAACTGCCGTAAATTTCTTTTTGAAGCGGGGTATTTTCCGCTTTTCGCATTTCTTCAAGGCGCGCCATTACATCATCGCTCAGGCGGGTTGCCGCAAGCCCGATAAATTTTTCGATGATGCTGATAAATTTTTCTTTTATTTCTTCCTTGCCGCTTGCGGCGTCTGTTTCATTTAACATTGGAGGTTTGAAGTTTCATCCGCAGAGCTTTTATCTGTCGCTGCACTTCTTTGGGAGCGGGACCGCCGGGGAGTTCTCTTGCTTTTACGCAGGCTGCGGGGGTTAACGCTTCATAAATATCCTCTTCAAAAAGCACTGAGCGTTTCATTAATTCACCAAGAGGTCTGTTCGTAATATGTTTTTGCCCTGCTTTAATACAATCGCGTACAATAAGAGCGGCTGCTTCGTGAGCGGAGCGAAATGGAAGTCCCTTGCGAACAAGGTATTCAGCAGTGTCTGTCGCTTCAAGGAAACCTCCTATGCAGGCAGCTTTCATCCTTTTAAGGTTAAAGTTAGCGCTTTTCATCATACCGGAAAACATTCGTAAACAGATTGAAAGAGTTTTAATACTGTCAAAAAGGCTTTCCTTGTCTTCCTGCAGATCCTTGTTATACGAATAAGGCAGCCCTTTAAGCATTGTAAAGAGCGTTACAAGGTTGCCTACTGCTCTTCCGGATTTACCGCGGATTAGTTCCGCAAAATCAGGATTTTTTTTCTGGGGCATTATTGAAGACCCCGTACTCAAGGATTCTGAAAGCTCTACAAATTTAAACTCTTCGCTTGCCCAAAGAATCACATCTTCGCAGAAACGAGAAAGGTGAACCATTGTAATGGCGCAGGCGCTCGACAACTCCAGAACAAAATCCCGGTCCGCTATCGCGTCCATAGAGTTAAGTGTCGGCCGGTTAAATTTTAAAGCCATAGAAACTGCTTTTCGATCAAGCGGAAGGGTGGAACCCGCTAGAGCGCCGCTTCCGAGCGGACATTCATCCAGTCTTTGAAGAGCGTCGTTAAAACGCGAATAATCTCTTTCAAGAGCGGCGCACCACGCTGTTATGTGAAACCCAAGCGTTACAGGCTGCGCTCTTTGAAGGTGGGTGTAACCGGGCATTAAACTTGTTATGTGCAGCTGCGCAATGTCAAGCAAGGTGTTGATTAATGCCGCCAGTTCCTTCCGCAGCTTTGGTATTTTACGTTTCAGGTATAAACGAGAATCCACCGCTACCTGATCATTGCGGCTGCGTCCGGCGTGAACCATTTTTCCTGTATCACCCAGCCGCTTTGTAAGAACAGCCTCTAAAAACGAATGAATATCCTCCGCCTGAGTATCTATTGTCAGTTTGCCGGATTTAATTTCGTCGGCAATTATTTCAAGTTCTCTGCTGATTTTTGCCGCGCTGTCTTTTGGGATTATTCTCTGTTTTCCTAGCATGGCAACGTGCGCCCTGCTCCCGTTAATGTCGTCAAAAACAAGATGCTTGTCAACATTTATAGATGACTGAAACGCAAAGGCTTCTGCCTGCGGTTTTTCAGCTAACCTGCCTGCCCATAGAGGTTTTGTGCCTGAGAGTGCGGCGGGTTTTTTTGTTACCGCCTTTGTTGTTTTTACAGGTAATTTGTTTTTCACTGTTTACCGGAAGTATTGGCTTTACCGGAAGAAGTTTTTTTTCTGCCGGAAGAAGAAGCCGCTGATGTACCCTTGCCGCGCTTCTTTTCCTGTTCCATGAGAGAGCGAACCAGAACGGGAAGTCCGTAAAGTCTGATAAAGCCTTTTGCGTCCGTATGGTTAAACAATTCGCCTGTTGTAAAACTTGCGAGGCTGGTATTGTAAAGTGAATAGGGAGAAGTAACGCCTGCGGCGCTGATTGAACCTTTGTAAAGTTTCAACCTTACCTTTCCGCTTACTGTCTCCTGAGTGACATTTACAAATGCGGATATAGCTTCACGTAACGGAGTAAACCAAAGGCCGCCGTAGATAAGCTCGCTTATTTTAAGCGATGCCTGTTGTTTAAAAGAGTAAGTTTGCCTGTCAAGGCAAATGTGCTCAAGTTCCTGATGAGCATAATAAAGAATGCTTCCGCCCGGAGTTTCATAAACACCGCGGCTTTTCATTCCGACTACGCGGTTTTCAACAAGATCAACAATACCGATGCCGTTTGCGCCGCCGATTTTATTAAGCTGACTTATAAGCGTAAGCCCTTCCATTTTTTTGCCGTTAAGCGCGACAGGAATGCCTTTTTCAAATTCTATTTCTACATATTCTGCCTTGTTTGGCGCTTTTTCTGGGGTAACAGTCATAGAAAGCATCTTCTTGAATTGAGGCTCCGCCGAAGGATTTTCCAGTTCAAGCCCTTCATGTGAAATATGCCAAAGGTTATCATCAACGCTGTAAGAGTTATTTTTCTTTACAGGAACAGGTATTTTTCTTCTTTTTAAATATCTCATTTCATCTTCACGGCTTTTTAACTTCCATGTCCGCCAAGGAGCGATAATTTCAATATCCGGCGCAAGAGCCATAATTCCAAGGTCAAACCGAACTTGATCATTACCTTTTCCGGTCGCTCCATGAGCGATAGCCGCCGCCTTTTCCTTGCGGGCGTATTCAACAAGTACCTTTGCGATAAGAGGCCGCGCTGTAGAAGTACCCAGAAGGTATTTATCCTCATATATTGCTCCGGCTTTTAACGCAGGCCAGATATACTCTTCAACATATTCTTTTTTAACATCCGCAATATAACAAGCCGACGCTCCTGTAGTTAAAGCGCGTT
>JAITFK010000182.1 GCA_031281555.1 Treponema sp.
CGAAGCCCCGAAAAAAACAGCCTGTCCAAAAAGCACTTGAAATTTCCGGCGATACTGCCGTAATAAACAGGCGACCCGATAATTATTCCGTCTGCGGATTTTACTTTTTCAGCCGAAACATTTACAAGATCGTCAAAAGCACATTTACCTATTTCTCTGCATTTTCTGCAGTCGATACACCCTTGGGTATTTTCCCTGCCCGCCTGTACAATTTCAGTCTTTATCCCTTCGTTTTCCAGTTCCGCGCACATCAATTCAAGCGCATTCTGTATTACCCCGTTGTTGTTAGGGCTTCCATTAAAAGCTAATACTTTCATTTTTTCTCCTTATTAAGAGCTATTATAACAGAAAAAAATAAACAAATTTATCTTGACAAAAGATAAAAAATCACTCATGCTATCCCCAGTAATCCTATATGATTACCTTATTAAGGAAATTTAGATGCTCAATTTATTCAAAGATGCCAGTATTGGTAAAAAATTAATGATGCTGTTGATTGTCTTTATACTCGGTTACACAATTTTCGGCTTAATTTCATTCTCGACATTGAATACCCTTAGTATTCATGGAAACTTATACAACCAAATAGTCATGAGCAAGGATTTGATCGCTGATGTTCTGCCGCCGCCCGGATACCTTATCGAATCATATCTGGATGTTTTGCAGTTGGTGGATGAAACCGACCCTGCTCAAATGAATTATTATTTCACGGAACTTAAACGCCTTGAAGCCGATTACAATGAGCGTCACGAGTTTTGGGTAAAGGAAACTCTGCTGGAAAAAGGAGAGTTAAGGGATGCCATGCTGATAGGTGCTTATGATCCGGCGGTCAGTTTTTTTGATATTATATCCAAACAGTTTATCCCCGCCCTGCAAAGAGGCGATCGTGAATATGCCAGAAAGCTGGCATACGGCGATTTGAAAAACCTATATACAACGCATCGTAAAAGCGTGGATCAGGTTGTTATGGGAGCCACACAAAAATACGAAAATGTCGAAGCTTTGGCAAGCATGACAATTAAACACGATACAAAGAAGCTTTTTATAATTGCCGTTGCCGTTATTGCCGCCGCGGTAATTCTTAGTTTGGCAATCCGTGTTTCTATTGTAAAACCAATCGTCAGTGTAGCCGATACCCTCAAGCTTGTGGCGGAAGGAGATCTGACGCGGAGTCTGAATGTCGATTCAAAAGATGAAATAGGTAATCTTGCCCATGACTTTAATTTTACGATGGGAAAAATCAGAAACCTTATAAAAACAATAAAATATAAAATCAGCGGGCTTGAGCATACCAGTTTTGAACTTTCCGAGAATATGGACAAAACTACCGATGCCGTTCAGCAAATCAGCTCGAATCTTGACAGCATGAGAACCCTTATGGTCAAGCAGGAAAACGGCGCGGAAGAAGCCGGCAAAGCGGTAGATGATATTAAAATTAATATTGACAGCCTTAAAAAGACGATAGAAGAACAGACTGAAAGCGTAGACAGATCTTCTTCCGCCATCGAGGAAATGACAGCTAACATTAATTCAGTAACCAAGACGCTGTTTGAGAACAGCAAAAACGTCAGCGCTCTGACCGAAGCGTCTGAAAACGGCAAAACAGGCGTTCAAACTGTCGCGCAGGAGATACAGGAAATAGCCCATGATTCGGAGGGCTTGCTGGAAATAAACTCGGTAATGAATAACATAGCGGCTCAGACAAACCTGCTTTCTATGAACGCCGCGATTGAGGCGGCGCACGCCGGAGAAGCCGGAAAAGGCTTTGCGGTAGTAGCTGATGAAATCCGCAAACTTGCCGAATCGTCAGGTCAGCAATCTAAAACTACCGCAACAATGCTGAAAAAAATAAAAACATCTATAGACAACATTACCAAATCTTCCAATGACGTATTGAACCGTTTCGGAGCCATAGATTCAAGCGTAAAAACAGTTTCCTTTCATGAACAAAATATCCTCAACTCTATGGAAGAACAGCAAGAAGGCGGAAAGCAAATACTGGATTCCATAAGCCGTCTGCGGGACATAACATCTTCGGTTAAGAATGGGTCTGATAATATGGCGAAATCGGGAGAGACTCTGGTTCGGGAAACGGACGGATTCATAAAAACCAGCAAAGAAACGGTAGACGGCATGAACGAGATTCTGAAAGGCATTCATCAGATAAATGATTCGGTGAGCTATGTGGACGAAATGAGTCATGAAAACGACCAAAACTTTAAATCATTAAAACTGGAAACGGAAAAATTCAAGGATAGCGTCGGCGACGAAAAACCAAGAATTCTTTTAGTAGATGACGATACTATTCATCTTGAAATGGTAAAAGAAGTGCTGTCAAACGAGTATGACGTATTTACCGCCGAATCGGGCAAAGAAGCGCTGAGGTTGTTCTATCAGGGATTAATTCCGCAATTAATATTATTGGACTTAAAAATGCACGGAATGGACGGATGGCATGCATACACCAGAATTCATGCGATAGGCAATTTACACGATACTCCAATAGCTTTTTTCACGGCTTCAAACGATCCGAAAGACATAAAACATGCGCATGATATAGGGGCGGTTGATTACATTAAGAAACCCTATGATAGCAACGATCTGATGAACAGGGTGAAGAAAATTCTCGCTTCTTGACAATGTCAATGTATAGACTTTATGCAATAAGAGCGATATAACATTAATTGTGTACATTAAAGCTTTTTTCTTCACATTGATTTTTCTTATTCTTCCTCTCTCTCTCTTTGCCCGTGACATTACGGTAACTGTTATGGACGCAAGCCTCGATCTGCCTTTGGAAGGAACAGTTATCCGTACAAGAGAGGGGAAAGAGTATATTTGCGATGAAAACGGAAAAGCCGTAATACAGGTTCCGGACGATAGGCAAACTATAATATATGCTACATATCCCGGTTATGAAAGGGGAGTGTTAAATATTCCCCTTACGGGCAATCTATTTACCATTAACCTTAACCTTTCTAACTATTTACAGGGGCAAGAACTAGTAGTTGAAGCGCCAATACCCGGTTCAAACGAAACAAAAACAGGCCGCAGTGTCGCCGTAAACTCCAAAGAAATAGCCCAGACGGCGGAAATCGGAATTTTTGAAGACGTGATGAGTACAATAAAGCTTTTGCCGGGAGTAAATTATTCCGGCGCTTTCAACACCCAGCCAAGCATACGAGGAGGACAGCCGGGAGACATGGGCGCGTCCCTTGACGGCTTCTTCATAAGCAACCCGTATCACTGGAGAGGCGGATATTCTATCTTCGATCCGCACATGGTTCAAAACGCCCAGCTTTCTCACGGTGTTTTTTCAACGCGCTACGGACACACAATTTCCGGTCTTCTTGAAGTAACGGCAAAAAAACCTTCCTCTACGGAAACAATGTTTGAATTCGGAATTAATACAAGCATGACAAATTTTAACCTCTCCGTTCCATTATCCGGCAAGGGCGGTCTTTTATTTATGGGCAGGGTAACATACTACGACCCCCTGGTTGCGGCGGCTAAAGAATTAGCAAAGACATATCCCAAGTTGAGCGGTATAAAATATGCGAATAAAGCTCCCTACATCAGAGCTGGAGCCATTGAAGGAAATTACAGTTTTGCCGACAATTTGGAATTAAAATCGACAGGA
>JAITFK010000054.1 GCA_031281555.1 Treponema sp.
TTCACCGTAGCGCGGCAGGCAGCCGGAACCATGTCAACAACGCTTCTGCTTGCCTACTCCGCCGAATACACGGCAATGATAATGACATTTATCGCTCAGGGCGTTCCTCTTGAAAATGTATTAAATATGGTTTGGGTTTCATCCGAAGTTGTACACACTCTTGTCGGCTGTTTCGGTTTGCTTCTTGTAGCGCCTCTTACAGTTTTTGCGGGCGGAATGCTGCTGGATTCATAAAAGCTGCAATATTTCAGCGGCGATTTTTTTTGAGGTTTTACCTTCCGCTTCGATAACGATATTCGCAAGCTGTAAATAAGCGGCGGCGCGGCGCTCGTGCAGTGAGCAATGCGTCTCCTGCGGATTTTCAGTTTTTAGGAAGGGCGGCAGTTCTCCTTTTGCGGAAATTCTCTGCCAGGCGGAAGCTGCGGAAATGTTAAGGTACACTATCGTTGCGCCGGACTTTTTCAAAACAGAGACAGCATCAGGGTTGTCAATAATTCCGCCGCCTGCGGCAATAATACGCCGTCTCTGCTCATCATCAGTTCCGGCGGAAGCAATGGCTTCCGTGGCTTCTGTCTCGGCTTTTTGAAAAATGTCGGCGCCTTCGTTAAAAAGCTGACGAGGACTTTTTCCGGTTCTTTGCAGGATTAATTCATCGATATCGATAAATGAGCAGGAACAAAGTAATGCCAACGCTTTTCCGGCACTTGTTTTTCCGGAATGTTTCGGACCTGTCAGAATTATATCTTCCATGGGTTTTA
This sequence comes from Treponema sp., assembly GCA_031281555.1. Lineage (GTDB taxonomy): Bacteria > Spirochaetota > Spirochaetia > Treponematales > Breznakiellaceae > WQXQ01. Next base: position 759 of record JAITFK010000054.1, read on the forward strand.
CCCTACATAAATATTTGGTAAAATGCTATACATAGTTATGTCAGGTTCATTGATTTTAATAATTATATTATTGGTTTCCTCATTACCTGTTTTCATAGTATACGCATGGTTTCGTATTGCAAAATACAAATTTTCATCTGTCTGGTTTTTATTTGCTTTGCTGACCGGTATTGCCGCATTTTTTCCCGCTCTTATACTGCAGGAGTTTTTAAACTTTTCATTCACTTCAAGAGGAAGGTTCGAAATTTTTTACCATGTTTTTTTTCGTATCGCCTTTGTAGAAGAATTCAGCCGCTTGTTGATGTTAATTATTTTTTTTATTATAAGCAATTTTATTGCAAAAAAGTCCCTTGCAAACCAGACAGGTGATTCCGCTCTTGTTAATACAAAGATGCCTCCGACTTTTAATATTATCAAAAAATCAACCGCAACCGGTCTTGTCGCAGGTCTGGGATTCGCTATTCTGGAAAATTCCGTTTACGCCGCTTTTGATACAAGGGTGCTGCTGTTACGCGCTGTTACTGCCGCTCCGATTCATGCTGCCTGCGGCGCCCGTGTCGGAAGCGCTTCGGTAATGTTCCGCACAAACCCAATTCAGGCATTTGTACGCCTTATCTCTGCGACTGCCATTCATGGCATTTACAATTTTATGTCTGCAATACCGGGTTTTTCGTCAATAATGGCAGTTTTAATCGCTCTTACTGCTCTTGCTTCATCAATTGCGGCTATTCACAGCGGTTGGGAAAAACCTCAGGATGACCTTGACAATTTCGGTATAAATTGACATATTTAACAATACGACGCAAGGTAGAGCAGATGGAAGCTCGTCGGGCTCATAACCCGGAGGTCGCAGGTTCGAGTCCTGCCCTTGCTAATAAATAGAATCATTTTTATAGAAGTATTTTTAAATCCAAATAAAAGTAATATTCTTAAATAATTGCAGGACTCGAAACTTTTTTACGGCCCGTAGGAACCGAAAGGTTCCGCAGGGCAAACCGGCACGGATGCCGGTTTAGCAAAAAAGGCGGCCTGGAATGAGGCAACAGGATGTTGCCGAATGCAAGGCGAGTCCTGCCCTTGCTAATAAATTTTATCATTAATAATTAGCTTTATGAAATATGAGACAAATTATCACTCTCCAACAACCGCAGGACTCGAAACTTTTTTGCGGCCCGTAGGAACCGAAAGGTTCCGCAGGGCAAACCGGCACGGATGCCGGTTTAGCAAAAGAGGCGGCCTGGAATGAGGCAACAGGATGTTGCCGAATGCAAGGCGAGTCCTGCCCTTGCTAAAGCGTTAATTCCTTATGTTATAAGGAATTAGCTATGGACTGACCGACAGCGGAGGTCCTTAATCATTGCAAATTACGAAATTCACACCTAAAAAAGGTGATTTTGTTAGGCGGTGTGTGCAAGAGGTTAAGGATATGAAGCGTCTCCCTTTTTCGCTTTTCAAAAGAAACAACAGTCGATACTATTATGTAAAATTTAAAAACGATGAAACTGGTGATTATCTTCCGGCAGTAAGTACCAAACAAGAGTCAGAAGCTATTAAATTGGCTTTTGACTGGCTTAAAAACGGAATCCCAAAAAACGGAGAAACTGTATCGCATAAACAATATTCCCTTCGAGATATGGCAAAAGCGGTCACTTGAAGAGAAAGCAAAAGAAGAACAAGAGAAGATAGATAAAGCCCTTAAAGAAGAAATTGAAAACAAAAAAGCAGAAATAGCGGCTGGGCGTCAGAAACAAAAACGTAAAAACGCTTCTCAACGGAAGCTAATAATAATTCGCTTTCCTAAATCAGCAAAAAGAAAAAACGCGATAATACAAGCAGGAACAATTCTTCTTACATGGGCTTTCCACAAGGAAATTATAGATCGTAATATAACAGCCGGAATTACATGGTTTTCCGGAGCTTCACAAGAACACCAAATTTTATCACCGGAGCAGGCGGCGGCTGTTTTTAAAGTCGAATGGAAAGATGAAAGAGCCAAACTTGCCAATATGCTGGCAATGGTTACCGGTATTAGAGCGGGAGAAATACAAGTATTAAGGGTTCAGGATTTAGGAAAGGACTGTCTTTACATAAGACATTCATGGAATCGGATTGACGGTCTCAAGACAACTAAAAATAACGAAAGCCGGACAGTAGAAGTTCCATTCCCCGGTTTATTGAAAGATTTACTCAATTTAGCAAGACAAAACCCACATATCCAAAGCATGGACGGTTATGTTTTTTGGGCAGAAAAATCACCGGATAAGCCAATGGAACAAGACATTTTTCTCCGAGATTTTAAGTCCGCATTAGTAAAAACCGGAATGAGTAAGGAGTCTGTAAAATTATACACATTTCACGGATGGCGGCATTATTTCACTTCGTATATGAGGGATCGTATCAATGAAAAACTTCTTCAAAATCAAGTCGGACATAAAACAATTCAAATGTTAAATCATTATTCCGGAAATATAATTTCAGGAGATAAGGAGCGTATAAGGCAAGCCCAGCTAGAAGTTTTCGGCGGACTTTTGCCGGATAATACTGTTGGATTCAAAGTGGTGGGGAGTAATTATGGTAATAATTAACGCAATACTTTTCCTTGTAATTATTCAAAGTTATTAATATATTCAAAGCAGAGGTAACAACATGGCTGCCAAAATCAAACCAATTGAGCCTACTGTCATAAAAGATAAGAAAATTGTCCGTGAGGTTATCGCTCAGGTACGCCGGAAACCAACCGCCGAAGATGTCAAATGGGCCAAATCACGTAGGAAAATGTTTAACGAACTGACGGCAAAATGATCCCAAACGCCAAAAAACCTATTATCACCGACAAGCGCGTAGTTGACATAAATTAAAATTCTCTTTAAATTACTTCGTAAGGGGCAGCTTTATGGAAAAGATTCCGGTCGGCATATTAGGTGCGACGGGCATGGTTGGACAGCAGTATATTACCCTTCTCAATGATCATCCCTGGTTCGAGGTACGTTATGCGGCAGCCTCTCCTCGCAGCGCCGGCAAGAAATATGAAGAAGCGGTTGCCGGAAGGTGGCACCTTGCAAAAACCTATGCTCCCCATGTAGGCGGGTTAATCGTCGAAGACGCTAACGATGTAAACCGCGCCATTGCCGCTTTTAAGAAAGGCGATTGTTCATTTGTGTTTTCAGCGCTTGAAATGGGCAAGGACGAAACCCGTTCTCTTGAAGAACAGTATGCAGCGGCAGGCATTCCGGTAATTTCAAACGCTTCAGCGCACCGCTGGACACCTGATGTTCCGGTTCTTATTGCCGAAGTAAATCCCGATCACGCAGACATAATTCCGGTACAAAAAAAAGCACGAGGCTGGGATCGGGGTTTTATTGCGGTAAAGCCCAACTGTTCAATTCAAAGCTATATGGCTCCAATCCATGCACTTACCAAGGCAGGTTATGCCGCTCAGAGGATTATCGTTACTACATTACAGGCAGTTTCCGGGGCGGGCTATCCCGGTGTACCTTCGCTGGACATGATCGACAATATAGTTCCCTATATAGGCGGAGAGGAAGAGAAATCTGAGGAAGAACCGCTTAAAATTTTCGGTTCCATAGAAAACGGTGTGTTTAAAAACTCGGAATTACCGAAAATTTCCGCTCATTGTAACCGTGTTCCGGTAACTGACGGTCATTTTGCCTGTGTTTCGTTGGAATTTGGAGTAAAAAAGCCTGCCTCAATGGAAGAAATTATTAAAATTTGGGCTGCATACAGGGGATTACCGCAGGAGGTTGATCTTCCGATGGCCCCTAAACAGCCGGTAATCTACCGCGAAGAAAATAATCGTCCTCAGCCGCGTAAAGATCGCGATACCGATAAGGCAATGGCGGTCGTTATTGGCAGGCTTCGCCCCTGTAATGTGTTTGACATCCGTTTTGCGGCGTTTTCACACAATACTGTGCGCGGTGCCGCGGGAGGCGGTATTCTTAATGCGGAATTGTTAAAATATAAGGGATATTTGGGATGATTTTTTCAATTTTTCATTTGACTATTTTAATGAAACTCGTGTAGAATTCTTTTTAAATATTAATTATTGAAAAGGATAGGGATTTATGGAATTTTTAGTAGTTGACGATTCACGACCTACCCGTAATCTGATTAAAAACTATGTAACTGAAATGAAAATAGGCGAACCCTGCTATTTTCTTGAAGCGGAAGACGGTGAAAACGCGTTAAAACTGTTGAAAACCAGGCATGTCGATTTTGTTCTGCTTGACTGGAATTTATCTACATCAATGACAGGATTAGATGTTTTAAAAACAATCAGGAATTCGGATAAACTAAAAAAATTGCCCGTTATAATGATTACCGGTGAAAGCGACAAACAAAATGTCATTGAATCCATAAAAAACGGCGCAAATGATTTTGCGTCAAAACCAATTGACAAGAAGTCGTTTGCCGAAAAGGTACTTAAGGCAATTACGACTGTTAAATAATAGTGTTGCCCTGTATTACTTTCCGATTCTTTGTTAATATTATTGTATGGGCGAAAAATACTTTCCCCTTGATAAAGCTGCGCTGGAAAAGCTCTCACAGCAATACCCAACGCCGTTTTATTTTTACGATGAAAAAGCAATACTCGAAAATATCCGCAGGATAAAATCTGCGTTTTCGGTTTTTCCTTCTTACAAAAATCATTTTGCGGTTAAGGCATTACCCAACCCTTATATGTTAAAAATTCTCGCCGCCGAAGGTTTTGGTGCAGACTGTTCCAGTTATCCTGAACTGCTTCTTGCGGAAATAGCGGGAATGTCCGGTGAAAATATTATGTTTACTTCAAATGAAACTCCCGCAAATGAATATAAAGCTGCCCGTAAAATGGGCGCTGTAATAAATTTAGATGATTTTACCCAAATTAAATTTCTTGAAAGAACCGCAGGGCTGCCGGAATTAATTTCATTGCGTTACAATCCGGGTCCCATCAAAGAGGGCAATGCCATTATCGGCAAACCTGAAGAAGCAAAGTACGGCCTTACGCGCGAACAGATAATTAACGGTTATTCCCTGATGAAAGATAAGGGCGTTAAACGCTTTGCCTTGCACACAATGGTCGCTTCAAATGAACTTTCTGTTCCATACCATATTGAAACAGCACGGATGTTATTTGAGTTAGCTGTTGAAATAAAAAACAAGACAGGAGTACGTTTGGAATTTATCAATCTTGGCGGCGGTATGGGAATTCCTTACAAACCTGAACAGGAAGGCATTAATTTTGAAAAACTTGCAAAAGGAATAGAAGCGGCATATAACGAAATTATCAAACCTGCAGGCCTTGATCCGGTAGGTATCCGTACAGAATGGGGAAGGGTAATAACAGGCCCTTACGGCTGGCTTGTGACACGCGCAGTTCATAAAAAAGATATTTACCGTAAATACATTGCCCTTGACGCCTGCATGGCCGATTTAATGCGTCCTGCTCTTTACGGAGCTTATCATCACATAACAATTCCCGGCAAGGAAAACACGCCGTTATCTGAAACCTATGATGTGGTAGGCAGCCTGTGCGAAAACAATGACAAGTTTGCCGTTCAGAGAAAACTGCCTAAGATTGATGTTGCGGCGGATGCGGATGTCAATTCCGAAGAAGCGGGGGACTTCGTTATTATTCATGATGCGGGCGCGCACGGAAGAGCGATGGGTTTTAACTACAACGGCAAACTGCGCTGCGGAGAATTTATTCTGCGCAAAGACGGATCAATTATGCAGATCCGACGCTCTGAGACAGTCGATGATTATTTTGCCACATTGGATATTCTAAGATTAAAAGATTTTGTAGTATAATGGGCTTAAGAGGATAATATGATAAATCGAAATCCTTGTATTACAAACTTAAAAGCCGGATACCTTTTCCCGGAAGTTGCCAAAAGACGGCGCGAATTTGCTGCGGTGCATCCGGATGTGAAGATCATCAGTTTAGGGATTGGTAATACTACCGAACCTGTTTTGCCTTATATAAACACAGGTCTTGTCGAAGGAGCAAGACGGCTTGGCACTGTTGAAGGTTATTCCGGCTATCAGGATGAGGGACTTGCCGCGCTCAGGGAAAAAATTTCCTCTATTTTTTATAACGGCAGGTTTACCATTGACGAGATTTTTATTTCTGACGGGGCAAAGTGCGACATCGGCAGATTACAGATGCTTTTCGGAGCGGGAACAAAAATAGCGGTGCAAGATCCTTCATATCCTGTGTATGTTGACGGTTCGGTTCTTGCCGGAGCCGCCGGTGGCTGGGAAGGCAGCGGTTATGCGGGTATCACTTACCTCCCTTGTACGCCGGAAAACGACTATTTTCCGAATATTGAACTTATTCCGCAAAACAGCCTTGTCTATTTTTGTTCACCTAACAATCCGACAGGAGCTGTTTCCACACGTACCCAGCTTGCCGTTTTGATAAAAGCCGCCGTTGATAAAGGCTGTCTCATAGTTTTTGACGCCGCATACAGCGAATTTATCCGCAACTCTTCGCTGCCAAAAACAATTTACGAAATAGACATGGCAGACCGATGCGCCATCGAAGTAAACTCATTTTCCAAACCCGCAGGATTTACCGGAGTGCGCCTCGGCTGGTCAGTTGTTCCAAAGGCGCTCAAGTACGCAGGCGGCGAAAGTATCAATGCTGACTGGAGCAGAATTGCGGGAACAATTTTTAACGGAGCGTCCAATATCGCTCAGGCGGGAGGACTTGCCGCGTTAGACGACGAAGGGCTGAAAGAAATTCGCAGGTTGACGGATTTTTATCTTGGAAACGCAAAATTGATAAGAGCCGCTCTTTTAAAGCTGGGAATAAACTGCATAGGCGGCGATAATTCTCCGTACATCTGGGCTCAATTTCCGGGCAGGGACAGTTGGGAAGTGTTTTCACAAATCCTCGAAAAGTGTTACGTTGTAACTACACCCGGCGCAGGCTTCGGCCCCGCAGGGCAGGGCTTTATACGCTTTTCCGCTTTTGGCCACAGAGAAGATGTGGAAGAAGCCTGTAAACGGCTTAGTACACTGTTTTAATTTTATATATTGAATAGAGGAGCATACCATGGATCGCAAATCAAAAATAAAAGAATTGATTTCTCAAATGACGCTGGAAGAAAAAGTTTCCCAGCTGCTTTACACAAGCGCGGCGATTCCCCGTCTGGGAATACCCGAATACAATTGGTGGAATGAATGTCTTCACGGAGTTGCAAGAGCCGGTATCGCTACTGTTTTTCCTCAGGCAATTGCGCTTGCAGCGACTTTTGATGACGGTCTTATTGAACGAATAGCGGACGCTATTTCCGATGAGGCGCGGGCAAAATATAACGAAGCGGTTAAGCAAGGGAATAGAGGTCAGTATTGGGGTCTGACTTTTTGGACACCCAATATCAATATCTTCCGCGATCCGCGCTGGGGGCGCGGACAGGAAACCTACGGCGAAGACCCGTATCTGACAGGCAGAATCGGGAAAGCGTTTGTCCGAGGTTTACAGGGAAATGATCCTGATAACATGAAAACAGCCGCTTGCGCGAAACATTACGCTGTTCATTCAGGGCCGGAAAAAGACCGCCATACTTTTAACGCGATTGTATCCAAAAAGGACCTGCATGAAACTTATCTGCCTGCTTTCAAAGTACTGGTAGAAGCAGGCGTAGAATCCGTCATGGGTGCTTACAACCGCACTCTTGACGAAGCTTGCTGCGCAAGTAATTTGCTTTTAAAAGACATACTTCGCGGGAAATGGGGATTTAAGGGACATGTTGTTTCAGATTGCTGGGCGATCCGTGACTTCCACGAGCATCACAAGATAACGTCATCGTCTGAAGAATCTGCGGCTCTTGCGCTTAACGCAGGCTGCGATCTTAACTGCGGTTGTACGTATCCTATGCTTACTGTCGCTCACAAAAAGGGGCTTGTTACTGAGGAAGCGATTAATACCGCTCTTGAACGTTTACTGCGGACACGCTTCAAACTTGGTATGTTTGACCCGCCAAAAAAGAGCCGCTGGGGTAAACTTGGCCGTGAGGTGATAAACTGTAAAAAACACAAGCAGCTTGCGCTCAAAGCGGCTGAAAAATCTATCGTCCTGCTTAAGAATAACAAAAGCATTTTACCGCTGGATTCAAGCCCAAAGGCGATAACTGTTGTCGGTCCTGCCGCCGCAAACGCACATACGCTTTTCGGCAACTACTACGGAGTAAGCTCTCAATTTGTTACCATACTCGAAGGTCTGGGGGAAAAGGTAAGCGATAAGTTCGGTATTAATCTTGAGTACCGTCAGGGCTGTTTGATGTACAGCGAAAACGATAAATCAAACGCGGAGTTTGGTCAGGCAAGTCCGGCTGATGTAATTATTGCGGTAATGGGATTGGACGGCGCTATTGAAGGTGAAGAAGGAGACGCAATTGCTTCGGACTCCAACGGCGACAGAACCGCTATTGAACTTCCGTTATGGCAGCTTAATTTCCTGAGAAAAATCCGCAGTTATCTTGATAAATTAGGTAAACCGCTTATTCTGGTTCTTACCGGAGGCAGCCCAATCGCTATTCCCGAAGATATTGCCGATGCGGTAATTTTTGCATGGTATCCCGGCGAACAGGGCGGTAAAGCTGTAGCTGATATTATTTTCGGTGATGTGGTTCCGTCAGGAAAACTTCCCATAACTTTCCCCGCTTCTACAGAACAGCTTCCTCCTTATGAAGATTATTCCATGAAAGGCCGCACTTACCGTTACATGACGGAAAAACCGCTGTATCCTTTTGGTTTCGGTCTTTCTTATACCAGTTTCCGTTTTGATTCAATTAAAATGTCTGCGTCCTCAATTGCAGCCGGAGATTCGGTAAAGGCAGTTGTAACAGTAAGCAATACAGGCAAGTACGATGCTGAGGAAGTAGTGCAGATTTACATTTCTAAAGATGAACACAGAAAAGATGACCCGATTGCTTCGCTTCGGGATTTCCGCCGCATTTCAATTTCTGCGGGCAAGTCGCAGACAATCGAATTTGAGCTTCTGTCATCCGCCTTTGAAACTGTAAATGCAGAAGGTGAATATGTGCTGCTGCCGGGCTCTTACAATGTTATTGCCGCTGATGCCGCTCCCATACCGGTTTCAACAGAAAGAGGCGCTCCCGCTCCGGTGTCGGTTAAAATTAAGGTTGGTTAAAAACCGTAATTTTATTTTTCCAGAAGAGGTTTTTCTCTTTCTTTAACTTTCCTGTCTTTAACAGGAGATCAACTACATTAGCTGCGTCTTCCTGCGACCAGCGGATCGTTTCAGACTCTGCCAAAACAGAAGCTGCTTTTTCCGCCGTAAATCTTCTTTTGTTTCTGCGAAAGAAGTCATAAATTGAGGATTCTTCCCTTAAAAAGGGAGAGGCTTTTTTTTCACAAACATCGCAGCATTGTTTTTCAGGCACCTCACCTTTTGCGTCATAATCAAGCATGGCAAGAAGCGAGTGCCTTCTGCATCGGCTTGTGTCTCTTGCGTAATTTAACAGAGTAGAGAGTCTGTTCCGTTCCGCATCGGTTTTTGTTCTTGCAAACGCAGTTTCGTCATCAGGACCGAACAGAAGGATTGCTTTTGACTGTTCTCCGTCGCGTCCGGCTCTTCCAGATTCCTGCAGATATGCTTCCACAGAGGGAGCGCAGTCCCTGTGTATCACAGTGCGTACATCCGCTTTATCGACACCCATTCCGAAAGCGCAGGTTGAAACCAGCACAGCTTCCGGATTTTTGATAAACCATTTTTCCAGTTCCGCTTTTTCTTCTCTGCTCAAGCCTGCGTGATAAAACTTTATTTCATTATGCCATGGAAATCTCATTTCAATAAATTCATTTATCAGATAACGGGCAAGTTTTTCAGTACCCGGACGCGATGAACAAAACACAATTGCGGGACGGGCATTGTTTATCAATAAATCGCGTACCGCTAAATTCCTGTTAATACAACCAACTGCGGAATAACTTATATTCGGTCTGTCAGGGTTTCCCGTAATTTGATGCGCTTCCATACTGCCGAAAATATATTTCTTTATTTTTTCCAGTACGGGCGGGCTTGCCGTTGCGGTGAAAGCAGTTATCATGGGCGGATTAAGCATTTCGATTATAGGCCCGATTTCCAGATAACTTGGTCTGAAACTTTCTCCCCACTCGCTCACGCAATGAGCTTCGTCAATTACTGCATGCGTTACTCTGATTTTTTCCAATTGTGTTTTTACCTGCGCAGTATTTAAAACCTCAGGATTTGCAATAATGAATTTACTTTGTTTGTTTCTAAGTTTTTCCCAGATTTGCTCACGTTCTTCTTTTGTCTGCCCTCCCCTTATTATCACGGGAGAAAAACCTCGTTCACGCAGCCTTCGTTCCTGATCCGCCATCAGCGAAAGGATCGGATAAATAACCAGAGTCAAACCGTCAATTAACATTGCCGGTAATTGAAAACAAAGCGATTTTCCTGCGCCTGTCGGGAGAATCACTACTTGCCTGCCCAATGATTCACGGTCAGAAGGCTCTTCTGGCAGTTCATCTGCTGATGTTTTTAATATTTCCGATTTCTGTTCAGGCCAATTAACAGGAATCCCCGATACCGACGCAGCTTCAAGAATATTTGTTATTACAAGCCTTTGGTACGGAAAAAGGTAGGAAAGGTTAAACAATTTTTTGACCGCACAGGTAAGAAGATCGTTTGTTTCGTATGAAGGATAATTATAAAGCGGTGAAATCATTTGAACCTCCGACTTATATGGGTGCGGAGGTGTTGAGGCGCTTTACCGAGGGTATTTTTTATATCCATACTCCGTGTCTCTTTCGCTATCCCGTAGGGATAGTAGTCTTCGTGATTTTTATTCGTTATCTCCTTAAAAGTGTTCGCAGATCCGAATGCTGAAATTGAGAAAGATTCCAGTAAGTACTATGGCGAGGACAGATACTAAAGAAAAACTGGGAGAAACATTATAGTGAAAAGATAGTTAGTATGACGGCGAAAGAAATCCGCTAAAATATTTCACATATTCTCCCCAATCATAATAAGGGCTGTTGGTTGCATATGCGATTTCTGCCCGGGTTGCTGTTGAATACATATCCGCCCAAAAAGGTTTCCCAAAAGAAGCGCTGCTAATAACTCTGTTCCAAAAACTTCCGTCCGCCGTGCATAAACCGCTTGTTAAGAGAAGAAAAACAAATAAAAGCCTCAAATCTTTATTAGTTATTTTCTTCTCCTAACGTTGACAATAAAATTTTTACAGTCATGTGCCGGGGTTCATAAAACTAAAATTTATCAAAGTATCCGGAATTACTATTACGAACTAAATCCGAACTGTGCTGAGTTAATTCCAAGTAATTTAGTTACGTTTTACTGTTGCTTTATTACCGTCTGATGATAAAGTAGCCGTTCCCCATGTACTGCCGTCTGTATTAATAAAAGATGCTGTAGTATTAGTATGGGAATATGTGCCATCATCTGTGTAACTAGTACTACCTTTACTTTCTGTATATGTCCAAGTTGTATCTTCAGCTATAATTGTTAATGCCCAGCCGTTAGAAGTTGTTGTCCAAGTACCCATAAACGGATTTGAGACATTTTTATCACCAGTCCTATTAAACGTAAGTGTGTCGCCGCCGCCACTGTTATTGTTATTATTGTTGTTGTTGCTACCGCCGCCTCCACTTCCTGAATTACAAACAATCATTGAAAACCCAATTATTGCCATGAGTGCAATAAAGCCGATTAGTTTGATTTTGTTTTTCATTTTGATAACTCCTTCAAATCCTGAATTTGAATTTTTCTTGAATTTTACCTAAAAAAACGCAAGAAAATCCTTTTTATTTTCCAACATTCAATAATAGTTTTTTATTAGACAATAAGTCAAGTACTTAAAAACAAGTATTATTATTTGTGGGTCAAACAAGGGCTGGTTCATGGAAGATATAAAGGAAATTTTAGCCGCAAATATCAAGGAAAATCGCCGAAAAAAGGGGCTAACTCAAGAAAAATTAGCAGAAATGGCGAATATATCGCTGAATTACCTTGCTATTTTGGAACTTGCTCGTAAATTCCCCTCCGGTGAAATGCTGGAACGTCTTGCCGAAGTCCTGGAAATTGAACCTCATGAGTTTTTTTTAGTGAATTCCACTCCTCAAAATGAGTTGGAAAAATTAAGGCAGGAAATTAAAGACGATATAAATAATGCTTTTGGGGAAAGGCTGGAAAAAGCTATTACTGATGTAATACAGCGGTGTAAGGTTTGACGTTGCTCCTGTTTTTACAATATTTATTTTACTCTGTTTATTTATTGTCTATGGAAAAAATCAACGGCTATAAATTTCCGTTTTTAATACGGGCTATCTCATCACGCAATGAAGCCGCCTGCTCAAACTCAAGGTTTTTAGCGTGTTCAAGCATTTCGTTTTCAAGAGCTTTAATCAACTGTTTGCGCTGCGCAGGTATTAAAACGTTGAAGGATTTTTTCAGAACTTCGATTGTGCTTGCGACGGAATTGTCAGCTTCTTCAATATGACGGGTTAGTATGTCGGCGATTGCCTTTTTAACTGTTGCCGGAGTAATGCCGTGTTTTTTGTTGTAGGCAATTTGAACTTCACGGCGGCGGTTTGTTTCGGCAATCGCTTTTTCCATTGCCTCGCTCATGCGATCCGCATACATGATTACCTTGCCTGCCGCATTACGAGCCGCCCGCCCGATAATCTGCACAAGGCTTGTGAGCGACCGTAAAAAGCCGATTTTGTCGGCATCAAGGATCGCAATGAACGAAACTTCCGGCAGGTCAATACCTTCGCGTAACAGATTGATGCCGACAAGTATGTCAAAGTCTCCCTGCCGAAGCTGGGTAAGTATTTCCACACGTTCAATGGTTTCTACTTCGCTGTGAATGTAGCGGACTTTTAACCCGAGACCGGAAAGATAGTCCGTAAGGTCTTCCGCCATTTTTTTTGTAAGAGTGAGAATGAGCGAGCGCTCTCCCGCCTTGATGCGCTTTTGCACCTCTCCGTAAATGTCTTCCATTTGGCCTTCGCTAGGGCGCACTTCAATTTCCGGGTCCAGAAGCCCCGTCGGGCGTATTAACTGCTGCACAACCCTCGCTGATTGTTCTATTTCGGTTTTGCCGGGAGTAGCGGAAACAAAAATCGCTTTGTCCAAACGATCGACAAATTCATCATAACGAAGGGGACGGTTATCAAGAGCGCTCGGCAGGCGAAAACCGTAATCGACAAGGCTCTGCTTCCGGCTGCGGTCTCCCGCGTACATTGCACCGATCTGCGGAAGTGTAACGTGGCTTTCATCAATGAACGTTAGGTGCCTTTTCGGAAGATAATCAACAAGGGTATCGGGAGATTCGCCCGGTTTGCGGTTTGCCAGAATTGCGGAGTAATTCTCTATGCCGGGGCAGTATCCCATTTCAGTGAGCATTTCAATATCGTACTCTACACGTGTCTTGAGCCGCTCGGCTTCCATTATTTTACCGGCGTTTTTAAAATACTCAAGCCGTTCGGTAAGTTCCTGTCTGATTGCGCCCATCGAATTTTGCACCATATTTTCCGGCATAACAAACTGTTTGGCGGGGTAAATCAAAGCGCGGTCAAGGTCTTCAAGCATCTCCCCCGAGACGGGATTAAAACGCCGTATTCGTTCAACACGATCCCAGTCAAGATCAACACGATAGGC
>JAITFK010000071.1 GCA_031281555.1 Treponema sp.
GCCTACAGTTACATCGGTTCGAACTTTAATATCCGCGGAGTTGTTTTGAATGACAATCTCATTCCCGACATGGAGCCGGCTTTTTACGGCTTTGTCGTATTCTTCCTGTGTGCTGATTAGAATTTGCATACTTATTTCCTTCTTTACCGTTTAATACTCTGTGTTTGTTATTCTGTTATGTGGTATCCATTTTTAATTTTTTTTCGCTTATAATTTAATGGAAGATCCGCTCAAGAACATATCTCTTGGCAGATCCTCCATCAGTTCTTACCACGTTTTCACGTTAGTCTGTGTTTGTTCCTGTTCCCGTTCCGGCTGATTCTGTTTTTGCGCCTGCATCTTTAAATCCCTCATAAACTCTTTACATTCCTTGTTTGCGTTTATGGAGAGCTTTTCAAGGCTGAAAGGATTGGTGGCAATTTCCCCTGATGATCTGTTTTCGGGCGGGGGTATTGTTTCACCTGTTTTTTCGTTAATACGCGGTTCCATCGGTGCGTATAGGGTCTTTAACATTTTCTCAGAGAATTCAGCGGCCTGTTCCGGGCTTGCCTTAAACTTGCCTCCCATGGAGACCGCGGCAAGATATTGGCCGAGATATTTTTCCGGTTCAGTAGAACTGCAAACAATTTCAGGACCCGGTTCTTTAGGTTTCGGTTCAGGCGGCTTGTAGTCCATGCCAAACTGAGATTTAAGATACTCATCTCTTGCCTGCCTGTCCTCGTCAAGTTTATGTTCAGCCCATTTTTTAATTTCCCAGGGTTTGTTTAACTGGGCGACGTTGAAAAGCCTTATATGTTTCTCCTCATAATCGCCTGTTACGTCATTCTTTTCGCTGATATGAAGGGAGACACCTTTCTGATCCTTCCTGATAAACAGATCAGGATTATTCTTTCGAGCTTCTTCGATTCTTTGATAGGTGATGTATTCCCCGGTTGGGAATCCATTCTGCTTTTGATGTTCTTTAAGATACAGTAGAGTAGAGCCGTGGTAAAACTTATCAGGGTTTAAAATGTTATATGACGGCGTCGTGTCGGCGTAACCATCCTTCCCTGGTAAACATGAAAGAGTACCGGTTTTAGCCGCGTCGGCGACTACTTTGCGTTGATGAACCACGTTCAAGAAAGCTTGTTCTTTCGGGGATAGTTCCCTCTGTTCTTCCGCGTCTGACATAATATTCTCCTTGTTATTAATATCCCGCCTCTCAAGAGGCGTTGTTTCACCTTGATTGGGCATTTTTACTGTTTGAGTATTATTGTTTTTAGGTAACACATTACCATTCAAACTGTTTATATAATCATCAATTTTGTCAGAAGAAGTTTTTCTTTTCTGATCCACAATAAAAGCGGTAATTTCCTTTTTTTCTGATTCAACAAATTCGTTGTAATGAGCTTTTTTATCAGGCCTGTTTTCATGTTTAAGAAGTTTTGGCGTTTCGATTTTATCTATTAATCTCTCAATTATTTTTATATCTGCTTCTTCCCTCCTATTGTCATTTGGCGTTCTAAATCCATATTTATAAGATTCTGCTCCGTTAACGCCGTCTTTCTTATAATATTCTCCGAATTTATTTTCTATATAGTCTAACCCTTCTTTGCCGAATACAGCAAGGTAAGATTTAAGACTGTCAATCGCCAGATTAAAATCTACATTTATCACTGGCTCTTCTTGTCCATTGTTTTTTCTTATAAATGGTTTTAGTATTGCAATATCCTCTGCGATAGAAAAAATTCTGTCTAATTCCGGTAATTCTGAGTGTGACACAGCCATAGAATTCTCCTTTCTTTTAGATTTAATTTTTAGTTAAGGGTATAAATAATTTCCATACTTTAATTTTTAACGCAATCGCTATATTCTGAATTGACTTGTCAGTGCCGAACGTCCTTTTAACTTCCACGTTTTTTATCATCTGTATTGACAACCCAGATTTTTTTGCCAGAACGGATTGCGTCATCCTTGCTTTTTTCCGGTAATATTTAATATTTTTGGATAAAATATCCCTTAAATTAATTTTATTTCTCCTGATTTTTATCGATTTAAGAACCACAACAAAGCTGCGGAACAAGTGAAAAACCTGCCTGCCGTGCAAGGGAAACGCTGTCCCCATATAAAGCCCCTTTGATAATAGCATTGCGGTTTAATTTCATTTCTTTATGTTCTGTTGTCGTAATTTCTATTGATCTCTCAATATAATTTTTAGCTTCCTCAATTTTTATTTTACGGTGCGGAGACCATGAGCAAGACTCGCCGAGTTCAACGATTCGCTCGCAGATACGGTCTGCCATTCCGTATTTGAAATCCCGTCTAAATTTAAAATTTGCATTTTTGCGGATAGCTTTTTTTGCACAACGGTTAATGGTATTGTGAAGATACATAAACATTTCTCCTGCCATAAACGCGTTAAGGCTTTCGCCGGTAAAAACAAATGTACCCGTTTTACATTCCCGATATTGATGACAACCATATAACCAGGCGACATTAGTTGAAAGCAATGTCCGCCATTTTACATAAGTTTTTGTCGCTTTTGCGCGAACGGATTCAAAGTGCAACACTTCTTTATCAAGCCCGAATTGTTCTATAAGTTTATTGGCCTTTTCCAGGGCGGCGGTCGCTTCATTTTCATTGTCGCTTTTTGAGAGCGCAAGAAGTTTCCTTATCTTAGTTTTGATATTTTCAAGTTCATTTATATTATTCATAGATAGACCAGCCTTCTTTAATTGCTTGGGCGTTTAATTCTTGTTGCGCTTCATCATACAACTTCCCGGACGGAATTTTTTTAACCTTCAAAATTCTTCCATGTTTATCCAAAAAAGTAAGAACAAACCGGCATAAAGTCTGCGGTTTTTGAGCAGGACCGCCAGGAGGGCATATTCTTTCCCTTGGTTTATTTATGTTTGGGCATAAGCAACATCGAAATCCGGATATTTCCATTAATTCTTACTAATTTGAGAATTTCCTGTTCTTGTCTTTTTTATGTCTATCGCAAGCGCTCCGGAATAATTGTTTTTCTGTATTTCCTTCCGCACTTGCCATTCTTCCCGTTTGAAGAAATACGGTGTCAGCCTTCCCTTCTGGTTCTCAATCGGTTTAATAGTTATGAACTCATTCTCTTTTAATTTTGTTTTCGCTTTGCCCTCATACATTTCTGGTTTCTTAAATAATGGAACAAAAAACGCTTTTCCATCAAAGCCTTCTATGATAACGGCGTGGTTGTCGCTGGCATCGTCATCGGTGCGGAATACCTTTGTTACTTTTCCGGTGATCATTCCCATCTCGCCTGAATACAGTTTCAGATTTACCGCGTTGGTATATTTTAGCATGGAACGAGCCTTCAGAAAGGTGTTATACCGACCGTTTGCCCGGAGGTCGTCTTCCCATGTAGAGGATAGTTTGTAAGCGCCGTCTTTGTATATGCAGAGATTCATCTTGCGAAGGTTCTCCAGCCTGGCCAGTACTCGTTCACGGTCTAAAAGACGTGTGGCAAGGTTGACTCTGCCGCCATCGCCGCTTAAATCTTTAATCCGATCATCAAGCTTCGTATATCGCTGCGCCTCAAGTTCTTTTTCTTTCTCCAAAGCGATTTCCGCATTCGTCCTATTTCCAATCTGCGCCGTGCAGATGTCTCGCGCGTATTCGCGCATAAATGTCTTGACCACATCGCGGGGCAGCTCTACTTCTTTCCCGTTCTTGTCTTTACCGTTTATCAGGATATGCGCGTGGTGATGGGCCGTGTTGTAATGTTTCGCCCCTTGCCAATAGAACTTGTATCCAGTCGCCGCTTCCAGCATTAACATAAATTTTTCCGTCATTGCTTTTAAGTCAATGCTGTTGGATTGGGGGCATAGAAAAATTCGGAAATTCCGGTCCGTCATATTTTTCCGGTATTCGTCAAAGTC
>JAITFK010000139.1 GCA_031281555.1 Treponema sp.
ACGGTAAAGGAGTTAAATATATGGACAAAGAAATTGAATCTTATGTAAAAAATCAGGCAAAAGAAATCCGGAAAATGACAATAGAAGAAATCGCAACTCTGGGAACAGGCCATATCGGAGGAACCATGTCCATTGCAGACCTTTTGGCTCTTCTTTATTTCCACCGCATGAAAGTTGATCCGCAAAAACCTCGATGGGAAGAACGTGATCAACTGATAGTGTCTAAAGGCCACTCAGGGCCTGCTGTTTACGCGGCTCTTGCCCTAAAGGGATTTTTCCCTAAGGACTGGCTCTCTACATTGAACAAGGGCGGAACAAGTTTACCCAGCCACTGCGACAGGAACAAGACCCCCGGCATTGACATGACAACAGGTTCGCTTGGACAGGGCTTTTCCGCCGCTATCGGAATTGCGCTTGGCTTGAAAATGGATAAAAAGACTCCGACCGTATATACCATCATCGGCGACGGTGAATCAAACGAAGGCCAGGTTTGGGAAGGCGCTCTTTTTGCGGCTTATCGAAAACTTTCCAATTTGGTCGCTTTTACCGATTACAACAAACAGCAGCTTGACGGCTTTACAAAGGATATTCTGGATCTTGGAGACCTTGCGGCGAAGTGGAATTCTTTCGGCTGGTTCACTCAGGAAGTTGACGGCCACGATGTTGCAGCCCTTGATACTGCCATTGAAAAGGCGCTGGCGCAAAAAGATAAACCTTCAATGATTGTTATGCACACAATCAAGGGAAAGGGGTGCAATTTTGCGGAAGGCGTGGAGAAGAATCACAGTATGGCCTTTGATATGGAAAAGGCCAAAGAAGCCATTGCGGCATTGGGTTAAAGGAGTAAATCATGGCTGAACAAACAAAAGAAATGCGTATGGCGTATGTAGATACGCTTATGACGTTAGCTGAAAAAAATAATAATATTGTCGTACTGGAAGCGGATTTGATGAGCTGTACAAATACGGGTGTTTTTAAAAAGGCGTATCCCGACAGGTTTTTCAATGTAGGTATTGCTGAAGCGAATATGGTAGGTATCGCTTCTGGGCTTTCCACATTGGGTAAAATACCGTTTGCGTCAAGTTTCGGCTGTTTTTCGTCAAGGCGGGTATTCGATCAATTTTTCCTTTCCGCCAATTACGCAAGACTTAACGTAAAACTCGTCGGCACTGATCCCGGTGTAACTGCCGCTTTTAACGGCGGGACCCACATGCCTTTTGAGGACCTTGCTCTGATGAGGGTAGTTCCCGGTCTTACAGTCGTTGAGCCGTCTGACCCTGTTTCCTGCGCCGCATTCGTCCGCTTGATGGCTGAAGACTACGGCTGTCATTATCTGCGTATTCCTCGCAAACCTGTTCCGTATTTGTATCAGGAAAACGAAACTTTTAAATTCGGCAAGGCAAAGCTTTTAAAAGAGGGAAAAGACCTGTGCTTTGTTGCGCTTGGCAGTCTCATGGTAAACCAGTCTTTAAAAGCCTGCGAAAGCCTTGCCTCATCCGGTATCAACGCAGGTGTTCTTGATGTACTTACACTCAAACCAATAGACAGCAGTGCTATTCTTGAACAAGCCGGTAAGGTACAGGCTGTAATCAGCGCAGAAAACGCCCAAATCGCAGGCGGCCTCGGCGGCGCAGTTGCGGAAATTCTCGCTGAGAACGGCTGCTGCTGCAAGTTTGCGCGTATTGGCATCCGTGACGAGTTCGGCGAAGTCGGAACGCAAGACTACCTGACATCTCGCTTCGGGCTTGACGTTGAAAGCATTGTTAAAAAAGCGCAAGAACTGTTGAAATAACGGACACTTTCACTTTAGCTAAAACCTGACAGTTATTATCCATAACAAATCTCAAAGCGAAGTGTCTACTTATTTTTACGGTCGGCGCTTTCGTTCCCCGTTTTCCCGCAATTTGTACGGGAACCGTCTTTTCTGTGGTACTCCTGACAGGCCTTACAGTCTCCGTGACGATTACAAGGATACGAGCATTTACATGCATCATTTTTTTTATCAGACATATTCACTCCATTATACAGCGGCCGACGGGAACAACAACCCGCGCCCCGACAAGGGCCGTCCGCGCCGCGGTCATAGGGAAGTATGCAACGCTGACACAAACTGTAGTGGATACCAACCAGCGGCCGACGGGAGTCGAACCCGCGTCACGAGCTTGGGAAGCTAGGGTAATGCCGTTATACGACGGCCGCATTTTATCAAAAACCAAAAAACCTCAGGGCGGCATGGAACCTCAACCGAGCGCGAAGGTTCCCCTCTTGAAGCCGCCTGTTACCAGTTCAGCAGTTTTTACGAAGTAAAAACTGCAAGGCTAAAAACCGCAGGTTTTTAGCCCATGATCCAGGGCTGACTCGAACAGCCGACCTGCCGCTTAGGAGGCGGCCGCTCTATCCCCTGAGCTACTGGACCTGCAAAGTCAGAATATCACTCCAAAATTGCATTGTCAACTTGAGGTAAAACACTTGATTTTAGGTTCTTTTTTAACTAAAATTATCTAATGAAAATAATTATGCCAAACTCAAAGGCTTTTCTGTTTTTCTTATTTCTTTTAAATATCAGTATACTTTTTGGGCAGGAAATAGTCACCGCCGGAAAATACCTTGAAATAGTATCCGAAACATACTCCGGAATAAGGGATTACGAGGCAAATCTCGCAATTCGTTCCGGTAATTCCGAAATGACAGGAACAGTTAGCCACCTTTCTCCTTCTTTTTTACGTATAGATTTTACCCGACCGGCTGATCAAGTTATTGTTTTTAACGGCGAGTTACTCACTATTTACTTGCCCGAATTCAGAGCTGTATTAAACCAGACTGTCAGCCAAACCAGAAGACCGGGCGCAACCGGAGCTTCATTGGCGAGTTCCCAGGGGTTAAGCTTGCTGCGCCGCAATTATGCTCCTTCATTTGTTACAGGCCCAAATCCTGAACCGCTGGACAGTAATTCAAGAGAACAGGTTGTTAAACTGCGCCTTATAAGGCAGTCAGTTTCCGAAGGTTTCAGGGAAATTATTTTAAGTATAAATAATGACACAAAGTTAATCCGCAGGATTGAGGGACGGACTATAGCGGACGGCGAAGTGCGTTTTGATTTTACCAACGTAAAAACAAATCAGGGAATTCCCGAACAGCGTTTTATTTACGATTCTCCTGCATCGGCAAATATGTATAATAATTTTTTATTCAGGGATTCTGATTAAGGTACCGGAGGAACTTTATGGAATCTCCCGGAGAAAAATTAAAAACTGCACGTAACGAGAAAGGGCTTAGTATTGATCAGGTAAGCCATGATACAAATATTACAAATCGTTATATTCAGGCGCTGGAAGATGAAAATTACGGAGTTTTTCCCGGCGAACCGTATGTAATCGGTTTTTTAAAAAATTACAGCGCCTACCTTGAACTTGATGTTCAGAAAATTCTCTCTTTCTACAAAGCATTTCGCATTCAAGAACAGCCGGTTCCGGTGGAACAGCTTCTTAAACATCAATCAAAACTGCCGAAAATTATCATCCCCGTCATTATCATACTGGGGCTTCTTGGGGCAGGCGGCTGGGGCGTTTATCAGTTCATCTTGAATTTGCAGAACAAACCTGCTCAAAATATGCCTGCTGTCCGCACTCCCGTTGAGTACACAATGGAAGGCAATTCAATGGAACGGCGTCTTTATAAAAATGACTCAATTTTAATACAGATAGGCAATGAAATATATAAACTGGAACTTTTTAATCTGAGCGAAGCTGTAACAATCCGCACTCCGGAAGGTTCGGTAATTCTTGATTTAAGCCAGGATGCCAATATTGACCTTAACAACGACGGAATTTCAGAATTGCGCATAACAGTGGCGGATTTTGTAAAAAACAACGCCGACATGGGAGCGTTAATGTATTTCTATTTAATGGACGCAGATGCCGTATACAGCGCCGCTGTTGGCAGCGGCCAAAACGTCTCTTTTCCGGCAAACTCTGCGGTATCCGTAAGCTCAACGATTATACCGGCGTCTCCAAGCGCATATCCTTTTACCTTACAATCGGTTTTTCAGGGTTATTGCATGTTCCGCTGGGAAATTCTCAATGAACGGGATCGCAGGGACAGAAACGAAAAATATTTTCAGCGTTCGGACGAATTAAATATACAGGCGCAAAACGGTATCCGGATTTGGTCATCCAACGCGCAGGCGGCAAGGTTTCAGATTATCGGCGGCGGGCGGACAATTCCTTTGGAAATCGGCGTATCGGGAGAAGTTATTGTAGCCGATATCCGCTGGGTAAAGGATGACAACAATCAATACCGTCTTATGTTTGTCAGGCTTGAAACAGGCAGTTGATGCTTGCGTTATTATATTGATCCTTTCGGCTGTGTAAAAAATCAGGTAGACGCGGAAAACATGATGGCCTGTCTTGACAAAGCAGGCTGGGAAAATTCTGACGCTGAAACTGCGGATTTAATAATTGTAAATTCGTGCGGGTTTATAGAGAGCGCAAAAAAAGAATCGATAAACGCCGTAATCGGCTGGCGCAGGCTTTACCCTGAAAAAAAAATACTCCTTGCGGGCTGTCTTGCCCAGCGTTATGCGAAAGAACTTGCCGAAAGTCTTACGGAAGCGGACGGCTTTTTTGGTATCGAAAATATTTCCGGTATTGCGAAAACCGCAGAGAAAACCTGTCTTACGGCGGCAAAAAACAAGCCTCATGTAAATCACTCCCTTTCTAAAGACGAACATACAGCGTCAGGCGAACGCCCGCTCCTTTCGCTGCCGGGTTCGGCTTATGTAAAAATCAGTGAAGGCTGCAACAACCGCTGTTCTTTTTGTGCAATCCCTCTAATTCGAGGAAATCTCGCAAGCCGTACAATCCCCGACATAACAGAAGAATGCCGCTCTCTTTTGGCGCGAGGTATAAAAGAGCTGTGTATTATCGGACAGGACATCGGCTCTTTCGGAACAGATACTGCATCCGGGCATATAAACTTGCCGCAATTACTTAATTCAATTTCTTTTATTGAGGGGCATTTTTGGGTGCGTCTTTTATACATTCACCCCGATCATTTTCCTGTTCAGATACTCGATATTATGGAAAAAGATAAACGTTTCCTCCCGTATTTTGACATTCCTTTTCAACATGCATCAGCCAAAATACTTGAGGCAATGAACCGGAACGGCACGGCGGAAAAATATCTTGAGTTAATTAAAAAGATTCGCGCAAGACTGCCGAACGCTGTTATCCGTTCAACATTTTTACTGGGTTCCCCGGGTGAAACTGAAGAAGATTTTAAAGCCTTGCTTGATTTTCAGGAAAAAGCGGAATTGGACTGGCTCGGCTGTTTTACATATTCCAGAGAAGAAGGTACGCCGTCATTTTCCATGAAGGGACAAGTGCCGAAAAAAACAGCGGCAACACGCAAACAGATAATCGAAGAACGGCAAATACCAATCACGGAAAAAAACATGGATCGCTTTACAGGCCAAACGCTTGAAGTATTGATTGAAGAAAAGATTAATTCCCCTGCCGCTGAAGAAATTTTTTGGCTGGGCAGGCTTTACTGTCAGGCTCCTGACATTGACGGCGCTGCAGTAATTGCAGGAGCGGCGGAAATTAAGCTGCAGTTAGGGGATATTGTTCCTTGTAAAGTAATCGCCCGCCGCGGGTTTGATCTGGAAGCCCGCCTGCTCCTGACACCCGGCTCCCATTCTGCTATTATTAATCATGCTCGAAGCGGATCCCCCCTATCTTCAACCGCTCAATCCTGAACAAAGGCAGGCCGTTCTTCATACCGGGAAGCCGCTCTTAATACTTGCCGGAGCGGGATCAGGAAAGACAAGAGTAATTACCACAAAAATCGCATGGTTAATAAGGGAACAGGGAATGGATCCCCGCTCTATTCTAGCGGTAACATTTACCAACAAAGCCGCAAGGGAAATGGCGTGGAGAGCAAGGCAGATTGATGAACGGGCGGA
>JAITFK010000209.1 GCA_031281555.1 Treponema sp.
GAATTTTGCCGGATTGTGCGGCTGATTTGAGGATAGAAGCCCCCGCCTCCCCAAAGTAATCGTTTATTGTTTTCTTGTTGATTACCAGAGAATGATCCCGCGCTCCTGTTATTTCTGATGATTTATTGAACAGATAGAAGGGTATGGAAAGGTCAAAGTCCGCATATAGCGAATCAATAAAACCTGTAAGGTCAATGCCGGTTCCGACAATGCCGATTGCGCGCCCGCCTTCAAAGACCGGGGCGTTGATCCACAGCATGGTCTTTTGAACTCCGATGTCATAATTTATATTAAAACTGTATAGTTCCTTTTGTTTTAATGTTGCGGGATACCACGCCGAATCGGGTTCGGATATATCTAAAGTGTACACATACTCATCGCCGAAAAAATACCTTTTGTCGGTGTCGCTTATCCAAAAAATATTGTTTCCGGTAAACGCCCTTCTGTATCCCGCAAATTCTCTAAAGGCTAGTTCTTTAAGCGATTGATCTGCGGGATTCAGAAAATGTTCTTTTATCAGGGACGAGTCAGCCATTTTAACGGCAATGGCTATTTCTTTAATGACTGATTTTTCCAGTTGAAATATTTTGATTTCAACAAATTGAGTCAGTTTTTGCGCTGCGCTTAAACGGACTATCTGCCTCATTGAAAAGAAGAACGCCACTGTTCCGAGGACGGTTACGGTCATAAAGAAAAGTCCTGAAAAAACAAGCATCTTGCTTTTAATTGACATTTGCGATAGTTTCATTTCTGATACCTCATGCCGACTGTAAGTTTTGCTCTTATATTTTTCATAGATATTATCATTGATCATTCAGCCTTAAATTGTGAAACTTCCTTTATTACGACATCAATAGCTTCTCTGTTCCTGCGGCTTATTTCGTTAACATGGTTTACAGCAGAATTAATATGTTCCGCTCCGGTTGCCATTTCGTTCATGCCTAATGAAATTTCCGAAGTCGCTTTGTCAAGGTTTTCGCTTTCATGGATAACTTCTTTTGCTCCCTCGTGCATTTCATTAGAACCGTCTTTTACCTGCCTGGTTATTTCGTTCAATCTGCCGATACCCTCAAGTATCTGCTTGCTCCCTGTTCCCTGTTCTTCCATTGCGTTTCGTATGTCTTCTTCCTGCTGTGCGACAGTCCTAACGCTTGAGTCAATGGCTTCAAACTTGTTAAGTACGTTTTCCGTAGAATATTTTATTTTGTCGATTGAACCTTTTATCTTTTTGAGTACTGTACCAATCGTTTTTGATTGTTCGCTGGAACTTTCAGCCAGTTTGCGGATTTCATCGGCAACTACGGCGAAGCCCTTGCCTGTTTCTCCGGCATGAGCTGCCTCTATTGCGGCGTTCATTGACAGCAGATTAGTCTGGCTGGCGATGTTTGCCATGACAGAGTTAATTTCCAAAAGTCCTTCGGATTCGTGTGCGATTTCCTGAATGTCAGAGGCTACTTCCTGCAATCCGGCACGACCTACTTCCGAAGCGTCCTGTAATGTTTTTACATTATCAGCGTTATTGACAAGAGTTCCGGTAACAGAGTTTATATTGGCAATCATTTCTTCAATAGAAGACGAAACCTGGGATATATCGCCGCTCTGGTTCTCGACATGGTTATTGAGTTTATTGATGTTGACTACAAGTTGTTCCATTGTGGCGTGAGTTTCGCTTACGCTTGCGCTCTGATTTAATATACGGCTTTTGATACTTTGTACATTGGCGGTAATTTGGTTCACCGCCACGGCGGTGTCATTCATGTTAGAAGAAAGGTCATTGCCAATATCGGATAAAGTATCCGTTTCGTTCCTGATATTTATTATTCCTCCGCCCAGATGTTCACAAAAAGCGTTCACCATACCGGCGATTGCACCAAGTTCATCTACAGAACAAATTGAAATTCTCTTTGTAAGGTCTTTCTGTTCGGAAGAAAGATTTTCAAGCTGTGCGATTACCGAAGTATAAACCGATCCTGAGTTCTTTTTGAGTGTAAAAGCCATTAAAAAAATACCTATAAAAAAAACAATCAGCGGGATCAATATTGAGGACACGGCATTTCCTTTCAGTATGTCCAGAGACACGCCGAGGCGATGAATAGCGAGCAGGGTAACTGAACAGGAAAAAAGAAGAGTGTTTAGGACTGCGGCTATGGGGATGATCCATGCTTTGGCTTCCTGTCGCCTTTCCTTACAGTCGTTGGGGTATCTGGTAAAATTATGTGCAAGCAAGGTGCTGGAGACCATACTATCTCCCGCCACATAAATAAATGTCCCTATCAACATTCCAAATGATAGTAATGACAGGAAAAGCAACCCCTTTACAGAAGGATCAATTCCCAGATAATTGCCTGAAAAAACAATTCCCAGTAAAACGACATGGATTATTATATTAAAGGCAATTCTTTTAATTGGCACAGCGCCGATTTTTTTTAGCCATACAAGATAGTGTTTTCCGTCCAGTTTGGTAAAATAGGTGTAATCAAAATACCTTGCGCCTCGTCCTAAAATGAGGCAGTAAAGAACGAAGAATGTAAAAGCCGGAATACCGAAACGTAAGCGAAGCTGCGAAAAAGTAATCTCAAAAAAGAGCAATATCAGGAAATCAGCCGTAATCATGGCAAGTCCTGTTCCTATAATAAGGGCGAGAAACGTGTATTTCTTATTTTTCATATGAAGCCTTTATACTTATAATTGAACATTTTAAACGGCAGGAGACGGTATTTCTATTGCATTCTTTACTAATACGGTTGCACTTTCTACTAATTCGTATTGTTTTTTCAAAATTATACATATTTTATATAACTTGTGGATTATATAAATAGATTATTCCCCTTTTATCAGCGAGTAAAGAGCGAAGCGGTTCGGCGCATCGGTTTTTTTGTAAACATTTTGAAGATAAGCGCCTACGGTTCTAATTGAAATGCACAGGGTATCGGCAATTTCTTTATTGCTCTTGCCTTTCATCATTACTTCTACAATGTCTTTTTCTCTGTCAGTCAGTTGGTAGCGTTTACAGAAATTATCCGACAGACCATTCTCAAGCGTCCAGATCGGCTCTACTTCGGAGATCGCTATTGTCAAGCGTTGGGCATCAGTAATAACCAGTTGGCGGGTATAGAGATAGAGTATCCCAATATTCAGCAATATACAGAATAGCCCGAAACAGAAACCTGGGCCGTAGATGTTGATACCCTGTTCTATCAGAAGCGGATCCGCGACATGGGTGTAATAAGTCAGAACCGCCCACAGAATTATGGGCGGTATAATGATGATTATCCAACTGTTAAGTGGCAGTTTGCCCGAATACCGTCTCATTATTATATAATAACAACAACATAAGCCGAACACGACGAGGTATTGCAGATTGTACTGTAAATATTGGCTAGGTGAGTGGGAAGTGAAAAACCGATTAAATAGCAGGGCAATCAGGGCGGAGCGGGTGGTGTCAATCGATGACTCCATGCCGATGTAGAAAAAGGCGGTAAAAAGGGAACGGCGCAAATCCCCGCAGATGAAGGCAAGGACTACGGTAATGATCGCCCATGAAACGGCGTTGGCGACAATGCTCATCGGCATGAGTATCCAGAAAATATAAGCTGCCGGCATAGCGACAAGAAGGGTAATTCTCCGCCAAATGGCTATAGGTCTATGGAGACGGTAAAACAGTACCCACCATGCAGCAATGCAAACAGAAGCACGGGTAATTTCCCACAAGATTTGCGGTTGATACTCGTTCATAAGATGAGTATAAAAATTGCGATTGAAAGATACAAGTAGCGCATATAGAAGGTATGAATTAGTAGAAAGTGCAACCGTATTAGTAAAGAATGCAATAGATACCTACCGCCAGTCCATATAAAATACAGGGTTAATATCCTGAAAAGCGAAAGCTATAAATATAGCCAAAATCGTAATTAAAACTTTGATTTTGAAACTTAATTTATTATTACGCATATTTTTCCTGCTTTGTTATGTTTGTCATCTTAATATCCTACAAAACAAAGCGCGACAAATAGGGGTTATAACTTTGGAATTGAAATTGTAACGATAGTCCCCATTCCGCACTCGCTTCTTATTTCAAGAGAACCGCCGCATTGTCCTGACAGTCTTTGGCGGACATTGTTAATACCTATACACAAACGCCCGTTAAGAACCGTTTTTTCATAATCAAACCCCACGCCGTCATCCGATATAGTGACAAAGTATTCGTTGTCATTTTCGCTTGTACAAATCTTCACCGTACCGCCGCCTTCCCGTTTACCGATACCGTGTTTGATTGCGTTTTCAACAATAGACTGCACCGTCAAAGCGGGAAGAAAAAAATCTTTAGTATTAATATCGTAAATCACGTTTAACGCATCGCCGTACATTGCTTTTTCCAAATTAATAAAACCCTCAATATGTTTTAATTCTTTTTCAAAAGAAATCGGTTTTGTTTCTTCCAAAGAATCCATGTTTCCCCTAAGATAAGCTGAAAATTCTATAGTAGCTTTTTTTGCCTGCGCCGGGTCTTTATCACAAAGCCTTGATATGACGGCAAGAGCATTGTACAGAAAATGCGGCTGTATCTGGCTGAGCATTATTGCAATGCGGCTTTGCGTTAGCTGCAATTCGTTCTCCTTCAATATTTTTTGAAACTGCGCCTGCATTCCGATATAGATAAAAAGGATTGTCAGCGTTGACGCTATATAAACCGACACATAGCCGTAAACAGATACCTGGATAACAACGGCGATAATGGGCAGGACGATGTAAGACGCAAGCGCGAAAGTTTCCATGCGGTTTAAAGACTTGCGAAACCTTATTATTTCGATAGAGTTAAGCGCCAGGCCGATCATTCCCAATACCTGCGAAAGCCAATACATGCTTTGCCTGTGATAGACATTATTTTCATCGATAATAAAATACATATTGTTAAGAAGCGACAAAAATGTCAGGACAAACGCCAAACCGCAAACGGCGTAGACCATGTGTACCGCTATCCGCTTAATTTGAATTTTCGAAGCCAGATAAACATTGATGTAATTTGAGAAACACATAATAATAACATAACTGAATTGGAATGTAAAAAAATTCCCGATAAAGTTTAGAACAAAAAAAAGACGCCCCGCTCTGCCGATAGTATAAAATGCCAAAGCGTCGCTGAGCATGAGCACGATATTGGAAAGCAGCACCCAAATAAACGCCCGGTTAATACGGTCTTGCAGGTTGTCTCCAATCAAAATGCAAGCCATGATTGCAAGGCACATAACGCTGCATGATATTTCAATGGCGATATTTATTAAAATAAGTGTACTCATTGTCATTAAGTATAAAGTGAAAAAAAGCCGGTATAAAGGGAGAAATCAATGAATTTTTACACAAAAACTATACAGAGTTTTTAACTATGCTGTGCATGCACCGTGCACTAGGTTTTTTATTTTTTAACGGATAAAATTATCTAAAAATGCAAGGAGAAAATGAAATGAAGGTAGTATTGGTTAACGGAAGCCCGAACGCCGATGGCTGTACATTCACGGGACTTGGTATCATTAAAGAACAGTTGGCAAAACACGGAGTTGATTCCGAGATATTTCAGGCAGGGAATAAGCCAATCATAGGTTGTACCGCTTGCAGAACTTGTAAACAAACGGGAAAAACAGGGAAATGCGTTTTTGATAACGATATGGTAAATACAGTCGGTCAGGCTTTCAGGGAAGCAGACGGCATTATTCTCGGTTCTCCTGTACATTATGCTTCCGCTTGCGGCGCGGCAACCTCATTCTTTGATCGTTTATTTTTCAGCCTTGAGCCTGAAGCCAAAAAGTTAAAATTCGGAGCGTGCATTGTCAGTTGCAGAAGAGCGGGCTCAACCGCCACGTTCGACCAATTGATTAAATATTTTACCATTTCACAAATGCCGGTCGTATCGTCTTGTTATTGGAACGGCATACATGGATATACACCAGAAGACGTATACGCCGATAAAGAAGGCGTGCGCACATTAACAATATTGGCAAACAATATGGCATATCTTATAAAATGCAAGAATCAAAGCAATATTGAACTGCCGGAAGAGCCGCCGGTGGTTATGACAAATTTTATCCGTTAAGCATTTTGTAAAATACATCAGATGTAACAATTATATGATTAT
This sequence comes from Treponema sp., assembly GCA_031281555.1. Taxonomy (GTDB): domain Bacteria; phylum Spirochaetota; class Spirochaetia; order Treponematales; family Breznakiellaceae; genus WQXQ01. Next base: position 6,131 of record JAITFK010000209.1, read on the forward strand.
GTTATGGATATTCGGGTATTAAAATATTTTCTCGCTGTTGCAAGAGAAGGTAATATAACTAAAGCCGCCGATACGCTTCATGTTACACAACCAACATTAAGCAGACAACTCATGGATTTGGAATATGAATTGGGAACAGAACTTTTGTTTCGCGGTAAAAGGCAGGTTATATTAACCAGCAGCGGCATTTTATTTCAACAGCGCGCTCAGGAAATTGTCGCGCTTTTGGAAAAAACAGAGCGGGATATTGCGGAACATAATAATCTGGTAGAAGGTGTGGTTTCAATCGGATGTGTTGAAACGACAGCGTCATTATTATTACCGGACGCTCTGGAAGCATTTAATTCTCTTTACCCAAAAGTACAATATCAAATTTACACAGGAAACGGCGATGATATCCGTGATAAAATTGACAGCGGCTTTGTAGACGCCGGTATTTTACTTGAGCCTGTAGAAATTGCCAAATATGAATTTGTTCCCCTTCCTTTTAAGGATACATGGGGCGTTTTAATGCGTAAAGACGATCCTCTTTCAAAAAAGGATAGTTTGCGCGTTTCAGATATTATTGGTTTACCTTTTTTCCTGTCACACCGGCGTATTGTAACAGATGAAATTATAGGCTGGTTCGGTAAGATGGCAAATAAGCTTAATATACTTGGATATCATAACCTTCTTACCAATACTACTCTTTTAATTGAGCGCGGATTGTGTTACTCAATTACAGTGCAAGGCGCGTATGCAATCCGGCCTAATGTGAATCTCCGTTTTGTGCCTTTATCGCCTGAACGTAAAGCCGGACATGTAATGGCATGGAAGAAAAACCGCATTTTCAGTCAGGCAACATCTCTTTTTTTGGAATATGTTAAAAAAAATTTCAAGCTACCGGTTTAAGCCGGCATTGAATCTACAATAACAGCATCATACATTTTAGGCATGACTCACCATTATTAATAAGTATTTTACATGATATATTTCCTTGTATAAAATGTGATTGTAGAAGGGCTGATATGTTTAATACAAAAATAAATTTATTAAGCGGAAACATAGTAAAATCGCTGCTTGTTTTCGCTGTTCCCATGTTCCTGTCCAATATATTTCAACAATTATATAATACCGCTGATATCGTAATTGTCGGGTATTATCTGGGCGAGGCTTCCCTTGCCGCCATTGGCGCGTGTGCAGTAATATTTGAACTGCTTATAGGTTTTGCTATGGGCGTTGGAGGAGGCTTCGGCATTGTAGTAGCCAGAAGCTATGGCGCAGACGATCAGGACTTGCTTAAGCGTTCTGTTGCCGGAGCGGTTGTGATTGGCCTTTTACTGACGCTTTTTATCTCGGTTGCGGCAAGCGTGTTTATGATGCCGATATTGAAATTAATCAACATACCGGAATACATAATAGACGAAGCGTACTCATATATTTCAATCTTAATTGCCTTCGCGGTTGTGCTTTTTTCCTACAATCTTAGCGCGGGGCTTCTTCGGGCTATAGGCAATAGCACAATGCCGCTTATATTTTTGGTTATTTCGTCTTTGCTGAATATTGGATTGGATATTCTTTTCATCACACAATTTAAAATGGGTGTTCGCGGAGCGGCGGCTGCTACTGTTGCGGCGCAAGGTATTTCTGCGTTGCTTTGCCTGATTTACATATATAAAAAATGCCCTATCCTTATACCTCAAAAAAAGCATTTCCGTAACAATGCTTCATTGTATAAAGAACTTGCGGCGCAGGGCTTTTCTATGGGTTTTATGTACTCAATTGTAACTTTAGGGTCTGTTACGCTTCAGCGCGCCATAAACGGATTAGGTTACCTTGTAATCGCGGGGCATATAGCTGCGCGTAAACTCAACAGTTTCTGCATGATGCCAATTCCTACAATAGCCGTAGCGCTTTCTACGTTTGTTTCACAAAATAAGGGGGCGAACCAGCTTAACCGCATACGAAAAGCCGTACGTTACGGTAACTTTATCGCGGTAATATGGGGAACTTTTATATCGGTTGTTCTTTTGTTTTTTTCCGGAGTCTTAATAAAATTGCTTTCCGGTTCTAATGAGAGCGTTGTTATTGAGAACGGCACACGGTATCTGATGATAAACTCGCCGTTTTATATGATTCTCGGTATGCTCTTGAATTTCCGCCATGCGCTTCAGGGAATAGGAAAAAAAATTGTTCCTGTTATCTCAAGCATTATGGAACTTGCCGGTAAAATTATTTTTGCATTCTTTCTTGTACCAATTCTCGGTTACTTTGCTGTAATTATTTGTGAACCAATAATATGGTGTATCATGTTTATACAATTATTATACTCGTTTTACACAAACCCCTACATCAGAGGGAAATCAATTGAATGAAAATAAAGTATTTTAATGTACATTGTATTTTAGGTGTTAATAATACCGGTTGACAAAATCTAATTAACAATATATAAAAGCAGATACTTTATGGAGAATATTTTATGGTAAAACATAAATGTAAAATTACAGTTTTGCGAAGAGAGCTATTTGAAGATCTGCAAGAATAATTAAATTATTGGTTTTTTATTATTTACGTAAATTTTGCCTGGAAACAAAATGGACAATTCAAAAATACATAAGCTTAACCTGCACGGGATGCTGATTCAAGCTGTCTTTTGGTTTGGTTTCTGTACATATTCAGCGTTTATGGTGACGACGCTTATTGATTATGGATGGTCAGTCGGCGCCGCTACCGGAGCAATGACAGCCATGTCAATTATTATTATGCTGGTACAGCCGATTTACGGATATATCAGTGATAAATACCTTTCGGATAAAAAGTTATCGGTTCTTTTACTGGCGTTAGCTGTTATCTGCTACTTGCTGCTGCCTTTTTCTCTTTCTTCCGAAAACAAATTGATCGTTCTGATTAACATGATCGGTATTACCATAACCGCAACTCAGATAGGCGGTTTATTGGATGCATGGATTGTAGGATTAAAGCAGGAATTCAAGTCTATCAACTACGGACTCATACGAGGTACAGGTTCTCTGGCTTACGCTTTATCCGCACAGATTGCGGGATCGGTAACCGCCGCTTCTGGTCACAATGCACGGTTATGGCTTGGTGGAGGGTTTTTTTTAATCGCGGTATTTATTGCTCTGTCTTTTCGCCCTGCACGGCGTATCAGCCAAATAAGCGATAAAGGAGAAACGATTCCCAAACTTGGCGGCAGGGAGGCGTTTAAATTGATTTTTTCATCAAAACAGTACTGTCTGCTTTTGGGGGTTTCCTTTTTCCTGCTGTTGAACAGCTCGGCAATGACAATATTGATACAGCTTCTTGTTCGCGGTTTCGGCGGGACTACAGCGCAAATCGGAACAGCTACCGCTGTCATGGCTGCAAGCGAAGTGCCGATTATGTTTATGACAGCTTTCATAATGAAAAAAACAGGGTTTAAAAAACTGCTTGCCTTTTGCAGTGCAGTTTACGTTATCCGAATGCTCATCACTGCGTCAGTTGGAACAGTAAACGGCTTAATTTATGTTCAGCTCTTACAGGGGTTTACCTATGCTGTGTTGGTTCCTGTTTCTATGAACTATCTTTCTCGAATCCTTGATGAACGCATCAGATCTACGGCTGTTACGACTTATGCCGCTATTACCTCATCACTTACAGGAATACTCGGCAACCTTATCACCTCTGCGTTACTTGCAACAGGTTATTCTGCGCAGACCGCATTGATATTTTTCGCTGTTTCCGCGTTTCTCGGTTTTATCCTGACAATGTATGGTTCAATACGCAGGATATGGTAAATTAAGCATTGTACATTTAAAAAAAATGTGCTTGGTGTATTAAAATTTATTGGAAAGAGATGCTATTTATCTCTTAGAATATTCACAATAATCGCGCAGCATACCTGCAAATTCAATACGCGTTATTTCGCCTTTCGGAATGAAAAAGTTACCCAAACAACGGAATATCATTTGCCTCATAAGCTTTTTCGCCGCTTCACTCGCCCATTTACTTATCTCGTCTGTATCCTCGGGTTCTATTTCAAGGAGAACGTCCGGAGGAATAACTCCCGATAACCGTTGATAATTATAAAACGCGGCGGCCGCTTCCTCGCGCGTGATATTGCGGTCAGGCGCAAATTTGCCGTCGCCGCTATAATCGAATATGATTCTGTTCGCCGCTGACCATTTAACCGCATCGTAATACCGTTTACCGGTTTCCACGTCGTCAAACGGGTTGGCAAATCTGCTCGCATCAGGACTGCCTGCCATGCGGTAAAACACCTCGGCTGCCATGCCGCGTGTCAGAGCCGTATCCGGACTGAACCTCAACCGAGCCGTGAATGCGGCGAAGGTTCCCCTCTTGAACAGTATGGGTGTGTCGCTCGTGCCGGTCATAAGGCCTTTTTTGAAAACGTATTCCACGCCGCTATTCACATAGTCATAAAGTTCCACATCTGCAAACGGACTTGGCCTGTGAACCGTAATTTCATTGGTATCTTTTGTTACGGCGTAATAGAGTAACTTGCTTCTGTATAAATAACCGTACTTGGCCATTTCCCAATAGTGTTTTTCCGGTGAAACGCCGGGACCTGTGGCGGGAATTATTTCCGAGTAACTCCACCCGTATTTTTGCGACCATCTGCCATCGGCAAGCTGCGACCAAAAGTGAAAGTCAAAATTGCGCGCGTTTTCGCTTAATGGTTGATCTTCTGTGGCGTAACAGCCCAGGCGCATCACAATACGGTATTCCTTCGCGGGGTCTATGGAAGAGTTGAAGCCGTCTATTCTGCGTAATTTTGACACGCGAAGCGCCGCTTTGTGTTCTTCAACATATTTTTCAAACAGTTCGCCGATATAATCGGCAACTCCGTCCTCGCCCGATTCAGATAAAACGCGGTTTACTTCGGGGTAACTGCCGCCGAGGTCTTCAAGATAAACCGGAACGCTGTCTCTGACCGCGTAGGAAAGACAGTTCCCGTTGACGGTATCACCCAGCCTGCCTTCTTCGGGTACCCGGGTGAAGCTGAATTTTCCGTACCCGTTCGGGCGTCTGCCAACACGGCCGCTAACTTTAAGATACGGCGCATTTCCATCGGTGTGGTACATATCGGCGAATACACCCTGCACCTCGCCCGCAAGAGGGAACAGCGCAAACCCGAAGTTTTGAATATCGGCACGCACCCACGCTTTTACAATTTCGGTCACCAAGACACTGACCCAGCCGTTGTCCTCCGGTTGTAAAACCGCAGTCGTCAATCCATTGTTATCTACAAGCGCCTTCGCTTCCGCGTATGTCGATGTGTACAGCGTCCAGCGCCCGCTCACAGTTCCTATGAGCAGTTCCTTCGGCGATGCGTCCTGTACAGCGTACATAAACAGTTTCGCTTCGGTAATTTCATTCGAAAAAAAATCGACTCCCAGAGGAAGACGCACAAACGAGAATATTTCCCCGCCAAAGACTGTTTTTTCGACGCGCATAGTTCTCGTTTCAACATCAATACCGCAAGAGTTTTCCGGAATTTCGTCGCTGAAAGAGGCAGTAACGACGTCGGTCCATGTCGTTGTTTCTAAAGATTTTGCGCAGGCGGCCAATATGAATGTGCCAAGCAGCACAATTACGGAAACCAACAACGTAAATATTTTTTTTGTGTTTTTCATAATTTACGCATCCTTATAAAATCTTTAAAGAAAAGAACGGTACAGCACATAATTATTATAGCAAAATCTAATCTGTTTTCAACATTTTATAATTAGGAAATTGCAAAATGATCGTTTTATATAAAAACAAAAAATCAGCGTCTAACAGGTCTGTGTACGTTTATCCGCCTTACGGCTGCTCTGGTTTCGTAAAATACTTGTCGAGGCTACTCTTCTTTGTTGTATTTTGTTCCGCCAATTTTTTTTGCTTTCATAAATATTTATTTACAGTTGTGACGTTATGTGTATTTTAATTGGATTGATTAAAGACAATAGAGTTGTTTAGGAATCTCAGTTTTTAAATAACTTCTGCTAATAAAAAGTATTTTTATAGGTTTAAAGCCGGCTTTAGCTCTATAAAAGAAAAGACCTATGAAACAACCAACCTCGAACCGAAGATTCGGGTTGTTGAATAAGTCTATTTATTCTATTATAATAACCTCTAAAAACTTTAGTTTTCAGAGGTTCCCTTATGTGTTTATTAAAATGTACGATTATAAGGATAGGAAAATGAACTGGAAACTAATTCTTTTATAAGGATGTTGTTATGTTTCCATGGATTTCTTTTCTTTCATATATTATTATTTTGGCTTATACCCCTGGACCAAATAATATCATGTCAATGAATAATGCGAAAAATGTCGGTTTTAAGAAAGGTATTATATTTAATTTTGGTATAATAACCGGGTTTTTTGTCGTTATGATTTTATGTTTAATATTTTCCTCAGTCTTATATACAATAATTCCTAAAATACAACTTCCAATGAAGATATTAGGAGCTGCTTATATGGTATATTTAATAATAAAAATAATTATTCCAACAAAAGAACAATATATAAAAAATAACAACGGCAGTTTTTTGATAGGAGCATTATTGCAGTTAATTAATCCAAAAATAATTATTTATGGAATAACGGCAATGTCATCATACATTTTACCGTATTATAAAGAAATTCAGGTGTTAATATTCTTTGCCTTTTTTTTGGCATTTATGGGATTTACCGGAACAATATGTTGGGCATTATTTGGTTCGTTGTTTAGTATATTATTTAGTAAACACAGAAAATTACTGAATATTATAATGGTGGTATTGTTATTATATTGTGCTGTATCTTTATTTCTATAAATAAAAACGGAGAAGAATATGGAATTTTATGAAGTTGTAAAAACAAGGAAAACAATACGTGATTTTTCCGGAAAAAAAGTGGATAAAAAGACAATAGAAAGGATTTTGTCTGCCGGGTTAATGGCTCCCACAAATGATCATTTGAGAAACTGGGAATTTATAGTCATTACAGAAAAAGAAGTTATTGAGAAAATTATTAAACCAATTCCAAAAACCATATCGGAAAAAAGAGTTAATTTTATTATTAATTCCTGGAGAGTAAATGCGCCTCTTCAGAATGAAGTATATAAAAATGCCATTCCAAAACAATATAGAATGTTAATTGAATCAGAATGTTTAATAATGCCGTTTTTTAAACAAAAGGCTCCGTTGTTAAAACCAAAATATTTAAGCGCATTAAACGGTTTTGCTTCAATTTGGTGCTGTATAGAAAATATATTGCTTGCCGTAACTGCTGAGAAATTAGGCTGCGCGTTACGAATTCCTTTTGATAAAGAAACAGAGAATATTTCTGAAGTATTAAAACATCCAAAAGAATATTTCATGCCATGTTATTTAGCAATAGGGTACCCGTTACCAAAAATAAAAAATCCATTGCAAATAAAGCATAAAATAAAGGATAAAATTCATTATAATAAATGGTAATTTAAAGTAAATTATTATAAATGAAATACGAGTCATGCTGTGCTTAACATTGTCTGTTAATGTATTAGAGTTGTTTAGTGTCTCGGATCCCTCAAAATATCAGTCGTCGTAAGCGTCTTTGTGTTATTCCGTTCCTCCGATTTTATATAAAAACCGGAAATGACATTCCTTTAATATATTGATAGAATATCAGGAACAAGTGCCTTAATAATGAAAAAACAAAAAACCTTGATCTACAGATGTTCCTCCTGCGGTCATGAAGAACCAAAGTGGCTTGGGCGCTGTCCCGAATGCAGGGAATGGAACACATTAACAGAAGCTGCCGCTAAAAACGAAAGCAGGCAAGTATCAAAAAACGGACTTCCTCAAACTTTGCCTCTCTCGACAGTAAACCCAATGGAAGGCAGTCGTATCGGGAGCGGTATAGGCGAGCTTGACCGCGTACTCGGCGGCGGTATTATGAAACGCTCCGCTGTACTTGTCGGCGGAGAACCGGGTATCGGAAAATCTACTCTTTTACTGCATTTGGCTGCCGCTACCGAGACCAAGGGACGCATACTTTATGTTTCCGGTGAAGAATCCGCAGGTCAGTTAAAACTGAGAGCAGACAGACTTGGTATAAACAGTAAGTCATGCCTTGAACGCATAGAAATTTTCTGCTCGGGAAATCTCGAGGAAATAGAAACTGTACTAAACAATATTAAGCCTGTCCTGGTACTGGTAGATTCCGCTCAAACGCTTTTTTCTGCCGATGCCGGCTCTATTTCAGGTACTGTTAATCAAATGAAGTTCTGTTCGTATGAGTTGATCAACTGGGTTAAGGAACATGACGCTACATTGTTTTTAACAGCCCATGTAACAAAAGAAGGATTTATTGCGGGCCCAAAAACCCTTGAACACATGGTGGACACTGTTATCTACTTTGAGCAAAACGACAAAACTTCCGGTATGAGCGGAACTGTAGACTGCCGTTTTCTGCGAGCAGTAAAAAACAGGTTTGGTTCCATAGATGAAATCGGGATTTTTACGATGGGAGAACACGGCCTTTCACCTGTTGAAGATACAGGCCGTCTCTTTCTGGTCAGGAGGGACGGAGAATTGCCTGCGGGTGTGGCAACTGCGGCAGTGCTTGAAGGCACAAGAACGATTCTTGTAGAAATTCAAGCGCTCACCATTCCCGCAAAAGGGACAATAAGCCGTGTGTTTTCAGACAGAATCGATTCAGGCAGGGTATCGCGTGTCTCTGCAGCGCTGGAAAAACATCTGGGGCTGCGCCTTTCGGATCAAGATATTTACATAAACGCTGCGGGCGGCATTCGCATCACCGAAGTCGGCGTTGAACTTGCTCTTGCCTGCGCGTTGTACTCGGCAAGAACGGGGCTTCCCCTTCCCGCCGATCTTGTAATTGCCGGAGAGCTTTCCCTGACCGGAGAAATAAGGCCTGTACAGCGGCTTGCGGCGCGTGTTAAAACAGCTGTAAATCTGGGATATAGCTCATTTTTAGGTCCGGCTACAGAATCTCAACAGGATCAAACCATACCTGAATTGAAAGTTTCCAAAAATATAAAATCCGCTGTTAAGATAATTTACAATAATGTGCATCCTAACGAAAAAAATAATAACTAGAGTCTGTCTATAATGTGGACACATTATAGACAGACTACCTTTTAAATCGCATTTTTGTAGCCTTTAGGCGAGAAAATGGAAGGTCTGTCCGCAAAGTAACCGACTTTGTGGACAGACACTAACTAATTTTTTAACGAAGAATTTTCCCAAATTGTAAATACTCTGTTATACTTACAAAATAAACTTGAAAAAACGTATCCGCAAATTTCAGAATATTTTGCAAAACGCAAGGGAGTTACATTATGGCAAGAAAATGGCGTATTGAAGAAAAAGACGGCTATTGCCTGATTATTAACGAAGGCGGCGCGACTCTTGGCATTAGTCTTGCCAACAAAGATGCGATTATTGAAGTTGACGGGTACGCTTTTAAGGATTTAAAGCGTAAGGGAGCGCTGGAGGCTTATGAAGACTGGCGTTTGCCTGTAGAAGAACGTATTGCTGATTTGGCAAAAAAGCTTTCAATCGGGGAAATAGCGGGGCTTATGCTGTACAGCAGCCATCAAATGCTGTCATTAAATATGGGGGTCTTTGGGGATTTAACGAAAAAAGCGCAGGATAATAACGGCGGCGGTGAAAGTGAAAAAACAACAGATCATTATTTTGGCAGTAAAGAAAGCCGTGAACATGCGTGGGATTTATCGGATGTTCAAAAAGCGTTTTTAAAAGACGATAATGTCCGTCATGTATTAATAGCCTTGGTTGATAACACAGTAACAGCAGCTAAGTGGAACAATAACGCGCAGGCATTTGTCGAGAATATCGGACACGGTATTCCGGTTAACACAAGCACCGATCCGCGCCATTCTATAGCCGCAAATGCGGAATTTGATATGGGCGCAGGCGGAACAATTTCAAAATGGCCGGAACATATAGGTTTAGCGGCTGCATTCGATCCCGATCTGGTAGAACAGTTCGGCAGAATCGCCGCGAAAGAGTACCGCGCTATGGGTATAACGACAGCGTTGTCGCCGCAAATAGATCTGGCCTCTGATCCGCGCTGGAATCGTTTTAACGGCACTTTCGGAGCAGGCAGTAAACTTGCCGCTGATATGGCAAGAGCGTATTGCGATGGCTTTCAGGGAGATGACTGGGGTTTAGAAAGCGTAAATGCCATGAGCAAACATTGGCCGGGCGGCGGGACAGGCGAAGGCGGGCGGGATGCTCACTACGGATACGGTAAATATTCTGTTTTTCCGGGTAATAATTTTGAAGAACACCTTAAGCCTTTTACGGAAGGAGCGTTCAAGTTAAACGGCAAGACAAAAAAAACATCGGCTATTATGCCGTATTATACTATTTCTTATGACATAGATAAAAACGGTGAAAATGTCGGCAATTCTTACAGCCGTTATCTGATTACTGACTTATTACGCGGCGTTTACGGTTATGACGGCGTAGTTTGTACAGACTGGCTTATTACGGCTGATTCGGTTAATTTTGAAAGCTTTATATCGGGTAAATGCTGGGGCGTAGAAAACATGTCCGTAACCGACAGACATTATAAAATATTGATGGCGGGAGTTGACCAGTTCGGCGGAAACAACGACGCTAAACCTGTAATAGCGGCGTATGAAAAAGGCGTAAAAGAACACGGTGAACAATATATGCGCGAGCGAATGGAATTGTCGGCACGCCGTTTGTTGTGCAATATTTTCCGTGTAGGCTTGTTTGAAAATCCCTACCTTGATACTGCTTTGAGTGAAAAAACAGTCGGTAGTGCGGATTTTATGCAAAAGGGATATGAGGCGCAGCTAAAGAGCATCGTCATGCTGAAAAACAAAAATAACGTCCTGCCGCTCAACAAGAAAAGCAAGGTATATATTCCGAAGCGGCACACCAAAGAAGGCGTAAATTGGTTTGGCATACCTGTCCCTGCCGTAGATGAAATTCCTGTAGACAAAAAAATTATCGGAAAATATTTTGATGTTACGGACAATCCCGATGACGCCGATTGCGCCTTTGCGTTTATCGTTTCGCCTTACAATGTCGGCTACAATAAAAATGACGGATATTTGCCCATAAGTTTACAGTACCGTCCCTATACTGCCGGGTTTGCGCGGGAAAAAAGCGTCGCAGCCGCCGGAGACAACCGTTCTTATAAGGGCAAAACTGTTACAACAAGAAACGAGCTGCATTTGGATATGGTTCTGGAAACAAAAAAACTCATGGGCGGTAAACCTGTAATTGTATTCGTAAAAACGATAAATCCGCTTATATGCGCAGAGTTTGAACAGGCGGTGGATGCAATAATCCTTGATTTTTCGGTTCAAACAAACGCATTAATGGACATTGTATCGGGTAATGTAAAACCGTCAGGACTATTGCCGTTTATAATGCCTAAAGATATGGAGGCGGTAGAAAAACATTGCGAAGACCTGCCGTTTGATATAGAGCCTTATAAAGACGAATGCGGCAACAGTTACGATTTTGCCTATGGACTTGATTTTAACGGTGTTATTAAAGACGGACGTACAGTAAAATACGGGTGTAATGATCGAGGTTAAGCGTGCAGATAAGTAGTGAAATATGATTAAAAATAAAAACAAAATAACAAAAAAGACTTGACAAAATTTTAAATAAAGTCTATATTTTCACTAATTAGGTACTTCTTTTGATTTTTAGAAAAGAGTTTTTACGCAGCTTTTGTAAAAAGCTGCCGGTGTTTAAGGGTTCTGTTTTTGTCTTCCGCCTTTCATTTTTCCCCTTAACAAATTATGCATCTTTTTTCTCCGGTTCTCTGACAGGGGGAATTTGAGTTGTCCGCTTGTGCGGGCGTGAATACTTGGACGCAAGTCCACTGTACACAAGTACATCGTATATGCGTAAAACGTATATACAAGCGTGCCCGGACGTACGCAGGCAAAAATTGTCTTATAAAAAGATGATTTTAATCTGTTCCGGGTGAAGGATTTTCTTAAAATGGCCAAGAAACTGTATGTCGGCAATCTCTCTTACAAAACCACCGAAGATGGTCTGCGCACCCTTTTCTCAGGCTTTGGCACCGTCGCTTCCGTAAAGATCATTCTTGATCGTGAAAGCGGCAATTCCAAAGGGTTCGGCTTTGTCGAAATGGGCAGCGAGGAAGAAGTTAACGCTGCTATCGCGGGTACAAACGGACGCGAATTTGACGGGCGGCAGCTGCGTGTAAACGAAGCAATGGACAAACCGCGTAACGAACGCGGCGGCGGTAAGTGGTAAGTAAAAATACCGTCTTTCCTTAAAGCAACGCGCCCCTGATCAATTGAGAAAAATTGGCGGGGGCGCAGTTGCTTATGTTTTTGGACTTATTCGAAGGTTCCTTTCAAGTTAAATATTTAAAGCTGTTTCTTTCTCTTTTCTTCCGCTGCTATGTGCATTCTTTCAAGTTCATTCATTATTGCATCCGCAACAGCTTGTTTTTTGTCTTCATTTTCTCCTACCGCCGTTCTTGCTTTTTCACGGAATTCATTGCATGACATAACCTGCCCTGCGGTAACACGTACAACGTCCTTGGTTACAACATCGTTCATCATATCTGTTTCCTGTACATGCAGAATTTGCCCGTTCAAAGCAACAAAACACATATAGTCAAAAGAACGAATGTAAGAATCAATTTCCCTTACGCCTTTTTTTGTGGTAGGATCCCATGAACGGTAACGTGTTCCTGACGGGAAAACAAGTATAAGTTTCCCTTTGTACTTGTGTCTGATAAGCGCCTTCATTGCGGCGTTGTTGATTGCATGCCCCCGGGTGATTTCAGCGCTGTTTTTTTCAGGGTCTAACTCCTGCAGGGAACGGCTTGGATAGATTACGATACGGGTATAAGCGCCCGCAAACGCGGCTACAACAGGATTGTCTTCGTTTAATTTCATTCCGGCGACGGCTATTAAAGCGTTGCTTATATCTTTACCTCGGCCTCCGGCTTTGGATATAAGCGTAGAAACAATTGAAAGATCAAGATTGCTGTAATGTTCAACCAACAGCAGGCAGGATTTCCCCGCTTCAGCCTTAGACAGTAGTTCTTCAAGATTTTCAAGACCGTCAAGGCCGCTTCCGGAAAGAGCGAGGTATTCCACCATTTCATCCAGAAGCGGGAGAATATCCTTATTACCTTCCTGATACACATTTTTTTCTGTTATGACAAGGTCTACTTTTGATAATGGTAATGCCTTTTTTATCTGTTCATGAAAAGCAGTTGCCAGAGTTTCCATAATCACTCTCCTTAAAAGCAAGTTTACATTGTAAGCCGCTTACTTCGTAAGTTTTATTCGTATTGAGGGGTTTAATAGCCCGCCATTCATGGCGGTTAAAAGGATTAAACCCCGAATATAAATACCTTATGAGAACAACATACCCCGTCCCTTTAGGGCGGGGTTGTTGATTAACTCAATAATCACTTTGCAGGCGGCGCACATTTCGCTAACGCTGACCCATTCAAGACGGCTGTGAAAATTCCGGCCTCCCGTAAAAATGTTCGGAGTGGGAATACCAAGTTCTGTCAGCCGTGAACCGTCAGTACCGCCGCGGACAGGTTTAAGCTGCCAGTCAATGCCCAGATTGTTCATCGCTTTTTTTAACCTTTCCATTACATCGGGCTTTTTATCAATCCCGGACTTCATATTATTATACTGAGGCTGTGTTTTAACAACAACCATACCGCCGGGAAACTGGGCTTCTACTGTTCTTGCAAAAACATCAAGCGCGGCAATGCGGTTTTTCATTCCGTCAGAATCAAAATCACGCAGGTAAACTTCCAGTACAGCATTTTCAAGACTGCCTGAAATTTCCATAGGACAGTAATAGCCGTAATAACCGTCAGTGGCTTCGGGGCTTTCACTGCGCGGCAGAAGAGTTGCGAATGTTGAAGCCATCAGCGCAGCATTGGCAAGTATGCCCCGCGCCGCGCCGATATGGATCACCTTTCCCTTGAACTCAATGTCAGCTTTCCACGCATTAAAACACTCGCTTTCAATTTCGCCAATCGGGCCGCCGTCTACTGTATAGCAAAAACAGGATTTGATCTCTTCCAGGGGGAAAAACGGCAGACCCTTACCGGTTTCTTCATCAGGTGTAAATATTATTTCAACCTGTCCGTGTTCTATCTGCGGGTTTGCGGCAAGATATTCAACTGCCGCCATAATTTCGGCAATTCCCGCTTTGTTATCCGCTCCAAGCAGCGTCGTTCCGTCAGTGTAGATTATCGCTTTTCCCGTCTGTGCCGCCAGATCAGGTTCTTTCGCAGGATCGAGACAAAGACCGCCCGCAAGCTCAATCCTGCCTCCCGAATAATTCTGTACATACTGCGGCTTTACATCCTTTCCCGAAACATCGCCTGCGGTATCAAGATGCGCAAGAAACCCAATGCAAGCTTCCTCTTTTTCAAAATGCGGACTTGGCGGCAGGCGGGCAATTACATAACAGTGCTCTGTTATTTTTACATCTTCAATACCGATGCTTAAAAGCTCGTCCTTAAGCGCTTTCGCAAGCTCCCACTGTCCCGGCGTGGAGGGAGTTTCTTCTACCCGACGGTCGCTTTCGGTATCATAGCGGACATATTTTAAAAAACGATCAACCAACAGATTTTCTATTTCACGGTCTTCCATACTGACAGTATAGCATATTATTACCCATTTTCTTTATCAGGGAATGACCGTATTTGGACTTCCGGCAGGAACATGTAATGCTCCGTTGATTCTATCAATAATGAGCGATGCAGGCAGTTTTACCCATGTCGATTTTGTTAAATTCTATATGGACTCTGTTAGTATATTTTATATTAACTATTAAGGATGATTTTAAACACAGTCTGTTCTCTTCCTCACGAATTCGATCAGATACTTTAATATGAGGAATGTTAGACAGACAAAAAAAAGGATTGAATTTTCAAAGGAATTAAGATAGTATTAAATTTAAAGTTTGTATATTGGTCGTATACTCTACTACGGAGGTATTTTGCATGGCATCTGACAATAAAATTCTTTTTTTAATCCACAACGGTGAAATATTGTTTAATGACAGCTCGCATTTTTTATACCATAAAGATTGGGCAAAAACTATTGGTATTGTCAATGATGAGTTTAGTAACACGGTACGCGGAACATGCAAAAAAGTAGAAGGGAAATGGCACGCTGATTTTTATTATGATTATGACAGGGAAGATGGGCGTTGTGCCGCAGCTGCGCGTAAATTCGCGCCTGAAATTATGAAAATTTGTAAAACCAGCTCTTTGGAAATTTTTTCAGATGAGGAACCGTTCACTATCCGAAAAAAAGACTACAAAAGCCGTGTATAATATCAGGTTTCAGACATTTAAGGATTCCATCCCGTCAGCCAAAGAAAAACTTCTTGGCTACGACGTATCTGACGGATTGTCAGTATGAATCTTCATGTGTCAGATCAAGTCTTGGCGATCACACTCTTTTTATGCTGTTAACGGCTCTTTTTTCTATTCCATTGCAAGTGAATCAAGTCTTTCCAGAGCCCAATAGGTGTATTTCCGCACACGGCTGTCCGGATCTTCTTTAAGTTTATCAAGAATGTCATGGCTTTGAGAACTTTTTAATTTTTCCAATGCTTTGACTACGCACACCCGCACTTCCTGATCGGGATCTTTTGCCGCCATGACAAGGCCGCGAAAAGCAGGAAGCGTATCCAGGAGCGAAAGCAGCGCGGCGGCTTCTCTCCTTACCTCTACGTTTCTGTTTGATAACTGTCTCTTTGCTTCGTCAACATATCCTGTTTCTTCAAGAATTTTAACCAGATACGGTTTAAATGACGCAACTTCATCTTTCAATATTTCTAAAATAGCCGGCTCTGCTTTTCTTCCTTGTCTTTTAAATACCGGGATCAATTTTTCTCTGAGCTGGGGCTCAGCGTTTTTAAATATTTCTATTAACTGGGTAATGTCACGTTTTGTTGTTCTCATTGACAGAGCCTTTACAGCGTCTTCCCGGAATTCTTCCTGCGAATCAAGAACCGAGACGAGTATCGGAATACCTTCCGCGTTTGACGCCTGTCCCAATCCGGCAATAACGCCTCTTTTTACAATTTCGGTTTCGTTTGGATCAACCGTGATATTTTTCAATATTTCAATTGCCGCATTATTACCGTGCCTTGCAATAACTTCCACAGTAGCAAGACGCACCCTTTCAACAGGATCGTGCAGCATTGACGTTTCCTGATTAAGCAGTTTTATTTCACCAAATCCCAATAGAGCCTTGATTGCGGCAACACGCACATCAGGATCAACATCTTTCAGCGATGATCGGATTTCCTTCATGAAACTGTCATTTTTTATAATCGGAAGAACCGAAATTATTGAAGCTCTTATCCGCGCGTCAGGCGACGCAAGAAGATTTCTTGTCTTATCTTCAAACATTTCATTTGGATAACTCAAAAACAGAGGAGCAAATTCTTTTGTTTCTTCTTCTTTAAAAGTCGGGAGACTTTCAAGTACTCTCTGAAGACAGAACGGCAGACGCAAAGATCCCAGTATTTTAAGCGCGGAAATACGGACTATATGCGGGAATTTTGAACGGTTGTTGTTTAAAATGTGAAATACTTCAGGCAAAATAATATCAGCTTTGAAAGTTCCCAATTTTTTTACAAGTTCCTCTCGCACGGGAAAATTAATATTTTCCAAAAAACGGAAAAGTATGGGAGGAAATATCAACTCGGCGTTTAACGGAAGACGCGGCAGAAGCAATTCAAGAAAAGCGGGAGCGTTTTCTCTGCGGGTTAGTTCTTCCGCTAAAAGTTCAAATGACCTGATGTTTCCTCTTGTTGAAATTGCTTCAAGGGTTTTTGTGTATATTTCCTTGTTTGAAGGTTCAATTTTTTTATTGTTAAAAAAGCCGAATACTTTTTTTGCCAGGATGCTTATACTTTCATGCGGTCCATTTGCTATTGTAAGAAGGTTGGCGACTACCAAAAGGGGAGCGCCGTCGCTTGACGGGTAATCTGCCAGGAAACCGGAAACATTTACGTTCATAGCGTCTTTTAACAGTCTCACGCTGTTTTCTATGCTGCCGGGATCATCAATCGTGTTCTTTGCCAGAAACGAAGAGAGTACTCCGCATTTTTCAAGGAATACAGCGGCAGGATATTGAAGTTCCTTGTTTTCACTTTGAAGAATTGACATGGCGAAGGTTTTGTCTTCCTGAGAATCCGGATCAAGCAGTTCAAGAATTCTAAATGTTTCTTCTACATTAAGTTTTTTATCTTTCAGACTGTAAACGTCTGTAAATTCTTTTGCAATACGTTTTCTCGCTGTTTCACGTACTTCATATACGGGATCATGGATTAACTTTTCCCATAACATTTCCCATATTTTTTCCCTGTCTCCGTTAATATTTTCTGTCAGAATTTTTCTGACAAGAGAATGAGAATCATGGAGGCCCGCTTCAAGAGTTCTTTGTGTAAGTTCTTCTTTATCATGGATTAATATTTTGTAAGCAAAATAACGCGCATACCATTCAGGTTCTCCTGTTAACTCACGAAGAAGCGCACCGTTGTTTTCCAAAAAACTTTTTCCTAAGTCAGGCTCAAATTCTTCACCCCTGCATGTTTCGGATAACAGGCGGATTACTTTTTCTTCACCCTCATTTTTTATCCAGTCCGTAAAGACACGGCGCAGACGCGGATGCTGTTCCGCTGCAAGATAAGCTTTAAACACTGACGAACTTGGGCAGTACAGAAGAACACGGCGCAGGTCTACGGCAGTCGGTAATGTTGAATTTGTAATTTTTTGTACCCATTTACCGGTAAGACCTGTTTCCATGACAATCTGCGTTCCCATATGGCGTGAGTATCTTTCCATGCGCCGTGAATAACGTACAAGTTTTTCAGGCGGGTAGTGCTTTACAAATATACTGACAGCTTCTTCGCTTTGGTGCGTTCCATGTGTTTTGACAATTCTGTGCAAACGGAATTTAAAAATTCGCGTATGTACAAACCACAATAAAAAAAGCGCCAAAAGAATTAATACAACGGGAGATGTAATTAGTACCCATAACGGGATATTTGTTCCAAGTAAAGAGTTAAAAAAATTTGTCATCGTTTTCCATCCTTATTTTTCAATCTATTTTAAACCCAGTACATTGTATATCTGTATTGGTTTTTCTTTGCCCTT
>JAITFK010000005.1 GCA_031281555.1 Treponema sp.
TTCTTCTTTGTCATGGATTAATATTTTGTAAGCAAAATAACGCGCATACCATTCGGGTTCTCCTGTTAATTCGCGGAGAAGCGCACCGTTGTTTTCCAGAAAACTTTTTCCGAAGTCAGGCTCAAATTCTTCACCCCTGCATGTTTCAGATAAAAGCCGGATTACTTTTTCTTCACCATCATTCTTCATCCAGTCCGTAAAGACACGGCGCAGCCGCGGATGCTGTTCCGCTGCAAGATAAGCTTTAAACACTGACGAACTTGGGCAGTACAGGAGAACACGGCGCAGGTCAACGGCAGTCGGTAATGTAGAATTTGTAACTTTTTGTATCCATTTACCGGTAAGGCTGGTTTCCATGATAATCTGCGTTCCCATATGGCGCGAGTATCTTTCCATGCGCCGTGAGTAGCGTACAAGTTTTTCAGGCGGGTAGTGCTTTACAAATATACTGACAGCTTCTTCGCTTTGAGGCGTTCCCTGTGTTCTGACAATTCTGCGTAAACGAAATTTAAAAATGCGCGTATGTACAAACCACAATAAAAAAAGCGCAAAAAGAATTAATACTGCAGGAGATGCGATTAATATCCAGAGCGGGATATTTATTCCAAGTAAAGAATTAAAAAAATTTGACATCGTTTTCCATCCTTAATTTACCAATCTATTTTATTCCCAATACATTGTATATCTGTATTGGTTTTTCTTTGCCTTTAACGCGGACTGAATTTCTTTTCTCAAGATCGAATGCGTCTCCGATTTGATTCCGTGTTGTCTGGGAAATAATTATTTCATCAGCCTCCGCAACACCTTCCAGCCGCGACGCGAGATTTACAGTATCGCCGATAACCGAGTAATCCATACGCTGCATACTTCCTAGATTTCCCGCAACCAAGGGGCCTGTGTTAATGCCTATGCCTATACGCAGACGCGAGGCGTCTTTACGGAAAAATTTTCTTTTTGCAGAACGTACCAATTTCTGAATGGCAATTGCGCAGGAAACCGCGTTTATTGCGTCATCCTTTTCCGGCATCATGGGAACACCCCATACTGCCATTATGCAGTCCCCGATAAATTTGTCGATATAACCTTTGTACTGCACAATATTTTCAACCGCCGCGCTGAAATATTCGTTAAGAATTTCCACGATAACTTCGGGATCGCGGCCTTCCGAAAAACTTGTATACCCGCGTATATCCGCAAAAAAAACAGTTGCTTCTCTTTTGTCGCCTCCCAGTTTTATACTATCCGGTGTTTCCATAAGGCTTGCGACTACTTCCTGAGACATATAACGCGCAAACATATCTTTAATGACGCGTCTTTCCTCACTTACGGCATACACTGTCTGTTTTAATTCTTTCTCGCGGGTTTGATTTGTAAATAAAAGCGTTAAACCTTCTTTCTTGCCGCGCGGAGTTTTTAAGGGCGTTACATTCAGGGAATAATCCAGTTCTTTGTCTCCGTTACGGTAGATTCCTTCAAGCCCCAGTATTTCATTTCCGTTTTCCAGACTCTTAAGAATCGTTTTTACAGTTTGAGACGAAAGGGATTTACGGAAAGTATTTTCCAAACTGCGTCCCAAGTCCTCTTCCTTTAAACCCATGGCTTCTGCCGCAGGTTCGTTAAAGTAATATATCTGCCCTTCTGCGTCTGTTGTGATAATCATATTTGTCATTGAGTTAAAAACAAAATCCTGATACCGTTCAAGAGAGTCTATTTTTTTTGAGGCTTCCCGCGTCTCGCCGAAAAGCAACGAAGTCTGCATTGCTCCGGCCGCAAGTTTTGTGTAGGAATCCAGAAAGTGGAACCGGCGACGGTTAAAAAAACATGGTGTCTGCGCTCCTGTAAATAAAATGCCGATTTCGCGGCGAGGACTTACAATTGGGAGAGCCATTCCGCTTTTCATCTCCTGATTTATAAGAACTTCTTTTAAAAATGCCCCGCCTTGCCTGAGAGATTCCTTATTGTTAAAAATAAGCGCTTCTTTACATTCGCGGATAAAACATATTAGTTCACTGCTGCCGGAAATTGTTTCAGGTACAGAATACCTTCCTCTTTTAAAAGAAAGTTTAAGGTCGCTTTTACGGTCATCCGTATCTTTTATAATGTAGAAGGCTGCAAGATCTACGCGTGATATATCCTGCGCCTGTTCTACAAAAACATTAACAAGATCCTTAAAATTTCTTTCCCGGGCCAGCAGCGCTCCGGCGCGAATTAAATCCTGTTCTGTCGGCATATTTAAAGTTTCTGTTACAGTTGAAATAGAAGGCGTGGTTTTTTTATTAAACTTTATGAATTGAGCAAAATGCTTCATAATATAGAAATATTATACAATTATTTCTTTTTATGGAAGAATGAAACTTACAGGCTATTTATTAATTAAAACAATCCGGATATTGCAAGGGAATCCAATCTTTTACCGTCTTTGAAAACCCGCATATTTCGCGCGCTTATTTCGTCAATTAAAGCGATTTTACCGTCTGCAATACCGAATTCAACTTTAATGTCGAAAAGTTCCAGTCCCCGGTTTTTAAGGTCTTCGTATACTATGTCGCAGATTCTAACGGTTTTGTCATGTATTTCATCGAATTGACTATGGGAAAGAAGATTAAGCGCCATTAATATTTCTTTTGCGGCAGGAGGATTTTCACGGGCATCGTCCTTTAATGTTACCTCGAATATTTTCGGTAGCGCATCGCCTTCTTTTGAGTAAGCTCCGAATCTTCTGATAAAACATCCGGCAGCTTTATAGCGTAAAACAAATCTAAGTCCGTTTCCGAACAGCTTTGCCGGTTGGACAATCATTTCATTCTTTAACAAGTCGGCGCTTATGAAGTGCGTAGGTATATTAGCGTTTTTAA
The DNA here is from genome assembly GCA_031281555.1 of Treponema sp. Classification (GTDB taxonomy): domain Bacteria; phylum Spirochaetota; class Spirochaetia; order Treponematales; family Breznakiellaceae; genus WQXQ01. Next base: position 2,856 of record JAITFK010000005.1, read on the forward strand.
CAAGATCAAAAAAATATACCGACATTTTTAAAGCGCCTGAACCTGTTCCCGCAACCGGTCCGGTTACACTGCTGCCGCAGGGTTCAGATTCACAAGTTAGCCGTTCCGGAACTGTATCCTTGAATTTAAGCAGATAATTACCGTCCGGTAATTTATAAACGTCTTTGAATTTTCCTGTTTTTACAAGTTCCACTATTCGGTATCTCCTTCAAATTATTATTCTGTAAAAACACAAGTACAGCATTCTGCTGTCTGCATGGAGCAGTACTTAGCTCAGAGTTCTTTTTTTTAACACGTAATTATCAGCCATGTTACCTGAAATCGGGTTTCCTTTCATGTCCAGCTGGATCAGCATATTCTCGGCTACTTTATAGTAAGGCGGGACGTCATCTATTTTTAAGATAACAATGTTTCCATTTTTATCCCATTGAAATGATCCTGTCTGGTTAAATGTGCTGTCGGGTCTGCCAATGTATTCATACCTTAATTCAAAACTTTGATCCGTATTGAGTTTCAGACGAACATCAATGCCCGATCCGCTGGCTGACGGAATTGTTCCGGTATAAACTCCTTCCCAATCAAGGCTGTTTCTTGAATTGTGGGTATCATTAACCCCCCGATTTGAAAGGCATGAGTCTAATCCTGATATAACAAGAGAAACTGATAACAATAAAACAACAAAAGCCTTATTATTCATATATACCTCTTTTGTTAATATATATTAATACATGTAAAAATTCAAGCTCGCGCGTTGCCTCATGAAAAATGTTACCCAAATTAAACTAAGGATGCCGCGAGGAGGGTATCCGAATGGGGTTAAACATGAAAGAAAAAATGGCGGTAACGAGGGAGATCTGTTCGGTGTTGGGACGATTGGGGTTAATTCATATACACCCTTTAACGAGGCGCTTTATTTACTCCCCAATAATTTTCACCAACACCCGCTTCCTGCGCTGACCGTCAAACTCACCATAAAAGATCTGTTCCCAAGGGCCAAGGTGAAGATTACCGCCTGTAACAGCGACAACTACTTCGCGCCCCATAATTTGCCGTTTTAAATGAGCGTCCGCGTTTATTTCGCCGGTGTTGTGGTGGTAGGATGAGACAGGCTCATGGGGCGCAAGTTTTTCAAGCCAGACATCAAAGTCGTGATGAAGACCGGACTCATCGTCATTTATAAAGACACTGGCGGTAATGTGCATAGCGTTGACAAGGCACAGTCCTTCCTGAATGCCTGATCCCTGCAGGAGAGATTCAACTTCTCCTGTAATGTTAATAAATTCACGCGGTTTTCTTGTGTTAAACCATAATTCTTTGGTAATAGACCTCATAATTCATTATGTTCGATAGCTCATTCCTGCACAAGAGAAATGTTTCATCCGTTTGTTCCTTAAAAAGAGTCTGTCTATAATGTAGACACATTATAGACAGCCCCACCTAAAAATCGCATTTTCATAGCCTTAAGACGAGAAAATGTAAGGTCTGTCCGCAAAGTAAACAACTTTGTGGATAGACACTAAATAATTTGTTGACAATAAGGTTATATCCAGTCAAAATTACCATAGAAAGATAAACATACAGAAAAGATTCCAAAAGGAGCCCCTGTGAGCTATTTAACAGATAAAATCAGAAATATTGCCATTGCCGGTCATGGACAAACCGGAAAAACCACGCTTTTTGAGCATTTGCTGTTTGCCGGGGGCGTTATTCCAAAGGCAGAAACACTGGAATCCGGAAAAACAACCAGCGATTCTACGCCTGAAGAAATTGAGCGAAAAATTTCGATATATGCGGCAATGGGACATGTTGAACGCAGCGGAACGAAAATCAACTTTTTTGATACACCTGGTTCGGTTGATTTTAACGGCTCTATTATTTTAAGTTTCCGGGCTTCGGAAATGGCTCTTTTAATGATAGACGGAAAATCCGGCGTTCAAATTGAGACTGTAAAGTTATGGAAGAATCTGGGCGCAAACGGAAAACCGAAGGGTGTTTTTATTACCAAGTTGGACAATGATCAAGCTGACTTCAACAAAACGTTGGCTGACATAAAAGAAAAGTTCAAAGTAGAGCCTGTTACTATATCGCTTCCGATGGGAAGCGGCGGCGGTTTTAAAGGCGTTATAGATGTATTGCATGAAAAAGCGTACATTATGGAAGGTGACGCTCTTGAAAAAGAAACTGCCGTTCCTGACGAATTCAAAAGCGCTGTCTCTGCGGCGAGGGAGAAATTGATTGAAGCGGCAGCGGAGGGGGATGACAGTCTGATGGAGCAGTATATCGAAAAAGGCTCCCTTTCCCCCGATGAAATGAAAAAAGGACTTGTCGAAGCTCTTGCAAAGAACATGTATGTCCCCGCTTTTGCCGGAGCGCCCCTTAAAAACTCAGGTCTCTATCCGTTACTCGATTTTATCGCCGATGCGGCTCCAAATCCGCGTACAGCAAAAGACGCGGCGCTTGATGCGGAGGGTAAGGAAGTACCGGTTCCCGTTGATCCTGACAAACCGTTTTCTGCATTGGTTATCAGGACAAACTATGATCAATTCTCAGGGAAACTTTCATGGATAAAAGTTATTACAGGCAAGCTTGCGGCTGATACTGAAGCGCTTAATGTTTCCGAAAACAAAAAAGAACGGATAGGAAAAATATATACCTGTCAGGGTAAGAAACTTGAAGAAATAAGAGAGCTTAATGCCGGCGATGTCGGTATTATCGCTAAATCCGCCACATTAAGAACCAACGATACATTGGCGGCAGCGGACACGGCTTTGTTTGCGCCGTTACGCCTGCCCGAACCTGTCTATTCTGTCGCTGTCAGCGCAAATGCTAAAAAAGATGAAGACAAACTCGGCGAATTCCTTGTGCGCGCCGCCGAAGAAGATAAAACTTTCCGTTATCACTACAACACTGAAACAAGGGAAACAGTTATTTCCGGTATGGGTGAATTGCAGATCAATATCATATTAGATAAAATTAAGGCAAACCAAAAAATCGAAGTTGAGACGCGCGTTCCCAAAGTGGCGTACCGCGAGACAATTACCAAAAAAGCAAGCGCCGAATACACCCACAAAAAGCAGTCGGGCGGACACGGTCAATACGGCAAGGTGTTACTTGAAATTGCACCCCTTCCGCGCGGCGAAAAATACCAGTTTATAAACGCTATTTTCGGCGGCGCTATCCCTAAGAACTACATTCCGGGCGTTGAGAAAGGTGTAATCGAAGGAATGGCGCACGGCACTATGGCAAGTTATCCCGTTGTAGATGTAGAAGTAAAAGTAGTGGACGGTAAATATCATCCGGTAGACTCCAATGAATTATCATTCAAACTTGCCGCGCGTAACGCTTTCCGCGAAGCCATGAAGCAGGCGAATCCGACGCTTCTTGAACCGGTTATGAATCTGACGGTTTTTGTCGAAGAAAAGTACCTTGGCGATGTAATGAGCGACCTTTCAAGCAAGCGCGGCAAAATACTCGGTCAGGATTCGGCAGGCGGTATTGCGGAAATACGCGCCGAAGTTCCTCAGATGGAGCTTTTGCGTTATTCGATAGACCTGCGCTCAATTACATCTGGAACCGGCTCGTTCAATGTAGCGTTCAGCCATTATTCGCCGATCTCAGGCCGTATTGCGGACGATGTTATCAAGGCGCGCGAATCGTTCAAGATCCAGGAAGCTGACGAATAGGTAATCTGCGATTATTGCCAGTGTAAAAGTTCCTTGAGCCACGAAATTATACCTTCTTTTCTTTTATCTATCTCTATGTATTTATTACGGGACTGTACGCATTTGTAGGCCGGGCGGATGATCCTGCCGCCTGTGATTATTTCTTCCATACGATGAGCGCACCAGCCGGCAATACGGCTGACGGCGAAAATCGGAGTGTTAAGCTCCGGCGGAATTCCCAGCATTTTATAGACAAATCCTGAATAAAAATCCACATTCGTACAAATATCCTTGTCCGAACCCTTGATTTTTTTGAAAACTACGGGAGCCAGCCGTTCAATAAGACGGTAAAGGTTATATTCCTTTTTAAATCCTTTTTCTTCCGCAAGAGCTTCAGCCTTGTCGCGTAACAGAACGGCGCGCGGGTCTGTTATGGTATAAACCGCATGTCCCTGACCGTAGATCAATTTTGAGCCGTCATACGCCTCACCTTTCATAATTTTTGTTAAATAAGCCGATACTTCTTCTTCGCTTTCCCAGTTTTTTACATTTTTCATGATGTCATCCATCATTCCGATAACCTTGGCGTTTGCGCCGCCGTGTTTGTAGCCTTTAAGCGAACCAATACCGGCGGCAATTGTGGAATATGTATCGGTATCGGCTGAAGAAACCAGATGAACTGTAAATGTTGAGTTATTTCCGCCGCCGTGTTCCGCGTGAAGAACCAGCGCCAAATCAAGAAGTTCCGCTTCATGTTGTGTATATTTCTGATCCGGTCTGATAAGGGAAAGTATGGCTTCAGCGGTAGAACATGCGGAATCTGCCAGATGGATTACGAGGCTGTCATGATCAAAGTAGTGCTTCTTGGACATATAGGAATACGCTACAATTGTCGGAAAACGCGCGATAAGTTCCATGCACTGACGCAGTACATTTTCCGGCGACAGGTTTTCAGGATCATTATCGTAGGGATACAGGGCAAGTATCGAAGAAGCCAGTTTATTCATTATGTCGCGTGACGGCGCTTTCATTATTACGTCTTCCGGAAAATTTTTGGGAAGCAGCCTGTTATTACCGATGAGCGCGGTAAATTCCGTCAGTTGTTTTTTATTCGGCAGGCTGCCGAAAAGAAGAAGATATACCGTTTCTTCAAAACAGAAACGCTTGTCTTTTCCGGCATTAGCGACAATATCTTCAATATCGATTCCCCTGTAATAAAGCTTGCCGGGAACTGCGACTTTTTTTTCGTTTTCAACAACATAGCCGTGTACATCGCCGACACGCGTAAGCCCGACCAATACGCCTGTACCGTCCGCATTGCGCAGTCCGCGTTTTACATTGTATTTATGGTAAAGATCGTCATCTATATATTCATTGCTTGTTATTTCGTCAAAATGTTTCTTAAATACGCTCATTTGGTTTTCCATAATTTACCTCCGTATAAACCGCATGAGCGGTTAGCCTTAGCCTGTTAAAGTCTCCATATTGCAGAGACAATCCTCCGGTTCCTTTATTCTATTCTATTAATTAATAATAGCCGTCTTCGTCTTTCATTGCAACATCATTTGTTGCAGACAAACAGAGTAAAATAATCAGCGTTATCTTGTTTCTATAGTTCCGTTGGAATGGGCAATGAAAACTACGGGCGAATTCCTGGTAAAAAAACCGTTTTCCACTACTCCGGGTATTTTATTAAGCTCAGTTTCCATTTCCTCAGGATCTACCGGAGAATTAAAGCGAATGTCAAGAATTAAATTTCCGTGTTCGGTAATAACAGGCCCGGCTTTGCGCAGCGCTTCCCTAAGTATAATTTCCGCTACGCCCAGTTTTTCAAGCGCCCTTGCCGCCTGTACTCTGGCTTCGGGGATAACTTCCACCGGGACCGGAAAACCCATGCCTAAAGGTTCTTTTAATTTTGATTCGTCTGCGACTATAGCGAATGATGATGACGCATAAGCCGTCAGTTTTTCAATCAATAAAGCGCCCCCGCCGCCCTTAATGACAAAATTTTTTGGATCAATTTCGTCCGCGCCGTCTATGGTTAAATCCAGTCCGCCTGAAAGCTGATGGGAATTCAGCGTATAAAACGGAATCCCCAATTTTTCACATTCAATTTCCGTCTGAAAACTTGTAGCGAAAGCGCAGATGTCACGTAATATGCCCTGCTCTATCAGCTCTCCTACTCTGCGTACGGCATATATTGCCGTAGAACCTGTGCCAAGACCCAGTTTCATACCGCTTTTTACCATTGAGTCAACTGCCGCTTTTCCTGCGGCTTCCTTCATCAGTCTGTTCGAATCTTGTTCCATGAATTGACTCCTGTTGAACTTATCATTGATAAAATCTGACGGGGAATTTCTTTTCCTGTAAAACGCATATATTGCAGGCAGGCCTGGCGAATTACCATGTTGTGACCATTGATAATTCTGCAGCCGGCGGCGGCGGCTCTTTTTAAGAACGGCGTTTCAGGCGGCGCGTAAATTAAATCCATCACTGCTTCCTTTCCCGTAAAAGCATACAGTTCAAGGGGATCGGCGCTGTCATGCCCTTCCATTCCGGCGGAAGTTGTCTGTATTATTATATTTGAATATTTGGAGATTTTTTCAATTCCCTGACTGTCCAGTCCTCCCCAGCGGAAATTGTACTGCGCTGCAATATTTCTTGCTTTATGAACAGTACGGTTTAAAATAAGGGCTTGTCCTCCCAGCCTGAAAATTTCAGCGGCTACTGCGCGCGCGGCACCGCCTGCGCCTACAACGGTAATTTTTTGTCTTTTAAGATTTTTTTTGTTAAGAAATTCCAGAAGCGAATCTGAAAAACCTGCACAATCGGTGTTTTCACCGTACCAGTCGTTGTTATTGCGGTATATAGTGTTACATGCGCCGATAGATCGTACAGATGTTGAGCGTCCCCTAAGTCTCGGCAAAACTGCTTCTTTGTAAGGGACTGTAACCGAAAGTCCCTGAACATTCAATTCTTCGGCGACATCTAATAAATCGTTTATGGAGTCAGTCGGAAAGGGTACATATACCGCATCTGAATTATCTATTTTAAAAATTGAATTAAAAAACCAGGGGCTTACGCTTGATTTTATCGGATAACCGACAAGTCCGTAGATTTTTGTTTTTTTGCTTATTGAACGGAGACGATACAATTCCGCCAGGTCTTTTATATCAAGCTGACCCGGTGCCGCGGAAACTTCGCTTTCAGATAACGCTCTTGAATATGTTAAAAAGGAATTAAATTTCTCCGCAAGGATTCTTGAATAAATACCGTAATGTCCCATGCAGATTAAAATTTTATCTTTTTTTGGAGCGGTTTTAGCTGCCTGCAAAACACGCAAGACATCACCAGTAGAATTAACCGCTAACGCAACTTTTATAATTTCATCTCCGGAACGCTGCATGGATTTAATTTTTTCGGGAATATCGTCAATTACTCCGTTTACATTATGGAAGGAACGTATTATTCTGGTTCCGAAAGTACGAGCAGCTTCTTCAAGACTTGGTACATCAAAATCATCTTCAATATCAACGTATGCAAAATTAAACCTGCTGTCGGCATTTGCGTAAGCAAGACCGCGCGCAAGCAGTTTTACTCTTGCACCCTCGCCGCCTGTATAATAACCTCCGTCTACCTTCCGTCTGATTGTAAGTATTACAGGCAGTCCCGCAAGTTCCGGAAAGCGGCGGATATACAAACGTTCATCGCTTTCAAGACAGTCTACGCGTAATTCCGCAATGTCTGCATATTTACGGTTATTATTTAAGATCTCAAGATTTCGCTGTATGGTTGTCGCGGTAAGGCATAAACATATTTTTGACATAGTTTTCCTCAATACTTAATATTTCAATTAAGGTCATCTCTAGAAATCAGGTCTGTATAAATATATTGCGCTTACCTGTCCCGAATTATTAAAATTAACCCTTAACATTAAAGGCCAGTTCATGCCTGAAATTTGAAGAAGCGCATAATCTCCCATGTCATCGGCATTGTTCCCAAGAACCCGCAATACTGCCGCTTTACCGTCTTTGTTTGAGATTCCCAGAGCTGAGGCAAACTTAACTTGCCAGACACGGTCCCTATAGACGTAAAAATCACCGTCATTGTACTGGAAGATTACATCATCCTGCCAGAGTTCATTGCCTCTTGCGGCGATTACTATTTTAGGTACTCCGAAACGGTCAATCAGTTCTTCAAGCGTCATGCCTACAAAAGAAAGTTTTTCTTCTGTCCCGTAATTTGTATTTAGCGTCTTCTCCTGCGGAAACAACGGGAGAACGATTAATAAAAACAATAATGAAAAAAATGCGTGAAATGTTTTGATTTTTCTTCCCCCATTTTAAATATACAATGCAAAAAGAAACCATGCAATACTTTCGTTCATAGTTTATGCTGTCTTTATAATAATTTCATGTTTATAAAATGCTCAATAAGTATTTTTACTCCAAGCATTACAAGAACAACTCCGCCGAAAAATTCCGCTTTTGATTTATATTTTGCTCCGAAAAATCTACCGGCTATTACACCGCCGATCGATATAAAAAAAGTTGTTAAACCTATTATTATTATTGCATAAAAAATATTTATTTTAAAAAAAGCAAATGTTATGCCGACAGCCAAAGCGTCTATACTTGTAGCGATTGCCAATAATAACATTTTAATAATTCCAAACGGATTACCGCTTTTTATTTCATCGTCTTTGGAAAAACTATCTTTTATCATTTTTCCGCCGATAAAACCAAGTAGTACAAACGCTATCCAATGTTCAAAACTATCTATTTTAGCTGTAAAAAGCGTTCCGGCAAAATATCCGATAAACGGCATAAGCGCCTGAAAAAACCCAAAATATATTCCCGGTATTAAATATTCTTTCGTTTTCAGTTTGCTGATCGATAATCCCAGGGTAATTGAAACCGCAAATGCGTCCATTGATAAACCAATAGCAATTAGAATAATTTCAAGAAAACTCATACGAACAATTTAACATAATATATTGAAAATATTCTGTCAATTGATATACAGCATATTCATCAATAGCTGCCGCTTAAGACGGATAATAACATTGTGCTGAAGCTCTACAGGATTGTAAAGAACAATTTGCGCTTTAAGTAAATCTATTGTTTGTTGCGGAGTCTCCGAAGATTCTATAAGCCGCTGAAACGGACTTTTTGGAGCATCGTAAATCTTTATCTCTTCGGAACCGGCTCTGGTTTTGCTTTTAAGCTTTTGTGTAGGCATGAAGAAATTAATTAAAGGAACCAGCGGCTTATAGACGGCGGCGAGGAAGGTTTGTTCTTCAATCTCCTCAAGGCGGTCATAGCCGACATACACATGTGAGCGTTATTCAAGAGGGAAAACAGTTCTATCCGGCCTTATGAGACGTCAGTGGCTCAGATACTGTCATGAAGTTGCATGACCGCAATGATGAATGTTATCAATTTACCAGAATCCCGGTTTTTTTACGTTCTTCACTCGTGTGGAAGGTACGGACAGGGATACGGCTTTTCAGGGAAGCTATGGGTTTGTGAGACTTTTCCCTTTCAACCTCAAAGCGTCTTTGTCTTTTTTGAGATATCGGTCTATGGACGCCGGGCTTATCTTTTTAAGTTTCTCTGCGGTTTCTTCTGTGATGCCGAAGGCCGGCCACCGGGCGATACAGGATATTTGCTGTCTCATAAGCGGTGCGAGTATTTTTCCGCATTTGAACCAGAAAAGACGCAGAGATGATATTACATCATCTGTGTAAACACGTTTCCCCTTTTCTATTGAAGAGTCTGTCCGATTTTTTGTGTATATGACAGAGTATCATAAGAACGAAACTCGTTCTTTTCGAACTCAATGGCAAACTGGTTAAGAGCCTGCCCCCATTCCCTTATCGGCATAGTCCACTTTTTACTGGCGTTACGGATAGCCAAATAAAGTATTTTGAGTATAGCATCGTCGGTGGAAAATGTCGATTTGTTTTTGGTTACTTTTCTCAATTGATAATTAAGTGATTCAACGGCGTTAGTCGTATAAATCGCGCGGCGGATTTCAGGCGGGTATTTGAAAAACTCGATGAGGTCTTCCCAATGCCTCTGCCACGACTGGTAAATCGCCGGATATTTGTCATTCCATTTCTTTCCGAAATCTTCCAAAGCGTCATGTCCGATTCCCTCAGTGTTAGCTGAATAGATTGTTTTCAAATCAGCGCATACTTTTTTCAAGTCTTTGTACGAAACAAACTTTGTCGAATTGCGCACCATGTGGACAATGCACAACTGGACGCGGGTGTTTGGATAAACAGACCGTACCGCTTCAGGGAAACCGGTAAGTCCGTCCATGCAGGCGATGAGGATGTCTTGAACGCCGCGGTTTTTCAGTTCGGCTAACACTCCCATCCAAAATTTCGCTCCCTCGTTTTCCGCTATCCATAACCCCAAAACTTCCTTTTTCCCTTCAAAATTAACCGCAAGGGCTATATAAACGCTTTTCATGCAGCTTTTTCCGTCTTCCTTGCCTCTGATCCTCAACGCGTCCAAATACAAAATGGGGTATGATTTTTCTAATGGTCGGTTCTGCCATTCCCTCACCTCGTCCAATACCGCATTTGTTACACGGCTTATCAAGTCCGGCGACACGTCAACATTGTATATCTTTTCTAAATGCGCTTTGATGTCACTGTCACTCATCCCAAATGAATACATTGAAATGATTTGATCATTGAAAAGGGGGACGCGTTTTTCATGTTTCGGGACTATTACCGGTTCAAATGTGCTGTTCCTGTCACGCGGAACATCTATAGTCGTACTTTGATTTTCAAGCAAGACGGTTTTTTCTGTGTGCCCGTTCCGGTTGTTCCCGCTGTTGTCTCCGGCGCTGGAATTCTTTTCATACCCAAGATGCTCTGTCATTTCCGCTTCAAGAGCTCTCTGGAGTATCCTTCCGGTTAATTGTTTTATTAAGCCGTCTTGCCCTACAACTTCGTCCTGGGTTAATCCTCGAAAGTCGATATTATCAAGCAACTGGTCGATAATATCCTTTTCTTTTTTCTCCTTCTTTCGTGCCATGACCATCTTTTCTCCTTCGGTATTTCTACCATTTTATGGTCATTTACACAATTTTTAGGATAGGCTCGAAAAATCTGCCCGAACTGTGTTTTCTTTTTGAAGTCGAGCTTTTATTTCTTCAATTGATAAATCTTTATTCAGTAACTCAAGGAAATACTGCCGCCCTTCTTCTCGCCCCTCTTCTCGTCCTTCCTCTCGTCCTTCTTCAAGCGCTTCTTCCCTGACAACTCTCATCTCTACTTCAGGGTCATATTCTGCATATAACATATTTAATACCTCCGAACTGTGTTTTCTTTCTGAAACCGAGCTTTTATCTCCTCAATTGATAACCCCTGTTCAAAGAGTTCAATAGCTTCTTCATATCCCCTTTCACGACCTTCTTCTCGTCCTTCTTCAAGCGCTTCTTCTCTGACAACTCTCATTTCTACTTCAGGGTCATATTCTGCATATAACATATTCAACACCTCCGAACTGTGTTTTCTTAAGAAATCTTTCAGTATGTCGTTCTTTATACAGTATTTTATCGCAGAATTGAACGCTTTATCAAGTAATTTTTTCTTCTCGTCCTTGTCGGTCTTTTCTTTATATTTCCGCTTACACTCTTTCTGGTACTCCCGTATCTTGTCTATAAACCGGCTGTAGTTGTCAAGCGTTCGGCTTTTACTCAATATCTCCTTATTCCGTCCCTTGTTTATGTTATATACCTGCACTACCAGTTCCAGCGGTATATCAATCTTTATCTTGCCGGTCTTCATAAAAGCGTCGGAAAGCCTTAATTCCTTGTAATCGGGATAGTTGTCCTCTCCGTTGTACAGCACGATAAACTCAGGCTTGGGGATTTTTTCAAGCTTTCTCTTAAACTTGTCGTCAGGTTTTATTATTTCCTGATACAGCTTTGATGCGTATATCATAAACCTGATCGG
>JAITFK010000050.1 GCA_031281555.1 Treponema sp.
GGCTATCACCATAAAAGAAAGAACTTCCAGAAAGCAAAATTGAGCAAACCCTGCTGTTACATCGGCGAATTTGACATTGAAGTCCCCGAACCCGACACAGACGGTCAATACGAAGGCTGGGTGTAAAGAGGAAACTATATAAAAATTTAGGATATGATGTTGTCGTTTTGATAGGTAATCGTTTTGTAAAATCATTTATTATTACACATCCGATTATTTTTATATATCATATTAATATTATAAATCATGTATATTTATAGCTGAATTGTATAATTAGGAAGTAAAATCCATTAATCAGGTATTTTCCCGAGTCCGAAACTGTAGTAATTTCGTTTTGATATTATTAAATGGTCTATAACGTGGATTCCTAAAATTTTTCCGGCTTCTATGATACGTTCTGTAATTCCTACGTCTTCAGGGGATGGCTCCACAGCCCCCGATGGATGATTGTGAGCTACAATAATCGCCACCGCATTGTCCCTCACCGCGTGCTTAAAAATCTCGCGCGGTTGTATTATTGTCATATTTGAAGAGCCCACTGAGGCGATATGAATGGCGATTATTTCATGGCTTACATTGAGAGTAATTACTATAAAAAGCTCCTGCTCGTTACTCGCATACTTTTTTATAGCCTTATATATATCTATTGAAGTTACAATTTTTATGCATTTTCGTTTCCGTATTGAAATTATTTCATAAGTCATTTTTTCTCCAATAAATTGAGGCCAAATAATCGCTTTCACGTTTTTCAAAACAATTCCCCTTGAACGTCATCATCCGATGAATCGATTACTTTGGGTTCATCGGTTTTATCTGGTTCCTTTGGTTTTATAGTTTCTTCGTTTCTTTTTTCTTTAAGCCAACGTTTTATTCTCTTTTTCAGATTCTTTATAAATACATTCAAAGGTGATAACGATTTTGGTCTTTTGTAATACTTCGGGTATTTTGTGTATAACGCCACTTCTATGCTTTGTTCCGAAAAGTAGTAATCGATGTTTAGCGGAGCAATGCCAGTTAATTCAGACAAACTGAAATAGCCCCATTCTGACATTTCAAGATCGCCAAGTATGGCAAATCCAAACATTTTATTTATACCATCATACTCACAGATAAAAATATCCGTGATATCATAGAAATAATGAAAAATAGCAGGATGTTCTTTCATTCCATCGGTTTCCTTGATTTTTGGGCATTTCTCCAGTTGAGCTTGTAACCGTAAAATAGCGTCTGAAAAATCTTCCAAATTTTCTTTGGTGAATTCAAGTTGCATCCTTGGGATAAGGACTGCTACTTCCGGCGGAATTATTTTTAATTCTTTCATTTTAAAACTTCCATTCGTCAGGATTATGTTCCAAACAGAACATTCAATATGCCTTAAATCATTTCGACAAAACCATCATTAAGCATATGACCGTCCAATTTCCCCTGCCGTAACTTCTTTTACACGGGACTCTCATGACATTTAATCATTCGGTAAGACTTCCTGTTCAATATACTACTCTGCGTTTTCTTCCGTTATCTGCCGCGTTCCCTTTTTAAATTCCGGACGGAACTCAACGTGCTCCGCGACAATGGAAATACGCGAACGGGGCTTGCCGTCTTCACCTTGCCAGCGATCCTGCTTGAGCCGGCCAACAACGCGGACACCGCGCCCTTTCTTAGCCTTGTTGTTGCAGGCATCTGCCAGTTTCCTCCAAGTTTCGACTTGAAAGAAAGATACTTCCCTTTCCAAGCCGTTGTCACCAGTAAAATAACGATTTGAAGCTAAACTGAATGTACAGACCGGCGTCCCCTTGGGAGTGGTACGGTACTGCGGATCGCGTACAATATTCCACTCAATAAGAATACTGTTGAGATTGCTCATCTATTTCACCTCTTCTTACTCATTTTTAGATGTTTGTTTTTTCCGATAATGCCAAATACCCATCTACTATGTTAAAATATAGAGGGCATACGCCCTCTATACGCCTTACATCATTTTGACAAAATCATCATTCAAACCTTTACGCTCAATGGCGATTTTCTCATCGATTGTCTTAGCCCATTCAGGATCGCTAAATTCAGCATTTATTTCCTGTACCGCCTGCTGAATAATCAAGCTTCCGTCCTCTTCCCCGAAATCTTTTTTAATGATGTTAAGCCGTTTCCACAGGTAAACGATCTCCTCAAATTCCACATGATGTAGAATAAAACGTTTTAGCCTGACTTTAACGTCAGTTTTCAGATACCACTTACGCGCTTCGATACTGAAGCTGAGTATCCTGCTGACACCGTTGGTATCATTGATGGGATTCCACCAAGTCTTGTTATCCATAATAACCTCCTATATATAACGCCCCCAGTAGGGCGTGTATATCCAAAACATCGCTCAAATATTGTTTAGGTTTTAAAACGATATGCTTACCGTATTTGTCTTCCCGTAAACCGTCCATAAATGCTTCCCATTCCCCGATAAAAATAGACAAAAACTCCGGTGAGTTGCCCCTTTTGATAAATCTTTTCTTGTATTCTTTCTTAGCTTTCCTTTTCGGATAACAAAGGTAATACGGTTTTGTTACCTTTGACAGCAAATGCAAAACCCGTACATCCGACGGGATTAGGATTATTTTATCCGAAGGTTGTTCAAGTATCGCCTTAACGTAATTAAACGGCCAATCGGGCCTCATCACTAAATTAGGGTCAGCTTTACTTGATTCATCATAAGGCGCTTCAAGATCAAGAAAGTATTTAAACGGCATACATACAAAATCAACTGCTATATCCGGATGGAGGTTCGCGAAAAAAGTTTTACCCACGCCTGAAAATGCGGCTACTATCATATATTCCCCCTGTTATTGAAAATCGGGATTTACCCACGAGACTTCGCCTTTTGGCCTTTTCCATGCCCATTTCTTATACGCAAATTTATCTTTATTATCAGGATCAAAGGTTTCAGCCATCAGTTTGCCCCAGTCGCTGGAAGAAAGAATAAAGGCATAAACAGTCCCGTTGTTTTCGATAAGCGGAACTCCGTATTTAGCATGTTCGGTGCCTGTCATTTTAATATTGTGCTTCAGAAGGTACTCTTTTACAAAATTCCAGTAATCATCTGAATTTTCCTGCGCGCTGCACTGGGTGAATGCCAGCCCTTCTTTAAAGCTGACCATTCTGATTAATTCCATATTGTGGTTCTTTCCCCAGGAAGAATAAATCTTGCTCACGGCTTCTTTTTCTGCGGTTTGCCTTTCTAACATGCCGTAGGATTCTTTTGTGTTCCCTTCCTTTACATGCCAATACCCGTCAAGTAATGTTTTTTCTTTAGTATCCGACCATTGGACGTATAACCTGTGTTTTTTAAATTCTTTCTCGGTTTTTACATAGAAGTTCGTCCTTTGGCTTTCCCTCTCCAGCTTAACGATGCGTAATTTCCCGTTCACTTTGTTTTTTGTGATAAACCAGTTCTTTTTCAACAGCCTTTTAAAGGCGGGATTATACGTCCTGCTCCACTTGTGATATTCATAGGTTTCCATAAATTTCCTGTACAGCTTTAATAGCAGATTTGAATCGTATCCCGCCGCTTTTTTAGCCTTGGCGTGGTGGTGGCACAGAGTCGTATACCATCCGTTAATTAATACTGTTTCCCCCCGCGCCCCGCAAATTTCGCATATATGCCCACTTTCTTCTTCAGCCAAAGAAATCATCCCCTTTATATAATCAGGGCATCTCGAAGTGTAAAAACTCAAAGTACCAAATTTTTCCTTGATTTGATCAATTTCAATTTCATACCCCTTATTTTCATTGTTGTACAGATTGATCTCTTCAAATATATGGGCAAGAAGCCCGTGCCAGCCGCATCCGACGCTGGATCCGTACCGTTCAAGAGTTACCTTTGACAAGGGTTCCTCTTCAATTACTTCAGTATCCTCTTCCTCAAGTTCATTATCAGCTTCCTCAAGCGGATTATCCGGAAGCGGAGAACTAGAAGATATTGGTTCAGATATTAGTTCTCTTTGCGGGGTACGCATATTAAAAGAACACAATTCTAAATCAAAAACTGCTTCCGCCTTACAGTCGTTTGCAGGGTATTGAACCGTTTTCTCCTCTTGCGCTATTTTGGGATATTTGTCTATGTCCCATAAATTAGCGACATAGGGATACAACCGTTTATTCAAAATATACGCCTCGCCTAACTTTTTATCCAATGTTTGTAAAAATGAAGCCGTAATAAGAGGTTCCTCGGAATTCTTCTTACCTGATAAGCCGATTATTTCATCCAGAAGGGCGGTTTCACGGCTGTACAGTAAAACCCAGTTTTCGCAGTTGCTTTGTATCGTGTCCGCATCTGCCCCGTAACGCCTTGAAAGCTGTTTTTTACTCTGGACAAACAAATTAAAACGTATGTTGCGGCTTCTGGCTGCCGTTACCATAGTTGAAAAATCGGTAATCGCGGGCAAATTCGCGAATTCATCCATTATAAAATTAACCCGCACCGGAAGCTTTTTATCCGGGTATTGCTCGGCAACACGCAAGAGCTCCGTGTAACACTGCTTCACGAAAATGCTTATTAATTTGTTATATACGGTGTTTTCGTACGGCGTTATTAAAAATACGGCGGTTTTTGTCTTCCCGATCCCGCCTATTTCAAAATCGCTCCCCGAAAGCATGTTTATCAGGTTGTCCTGGCAAAAAAACGTCATCATCGCCTGATCAAATATGGATATAATGCAACTGCGTGTGTCATGGCATACATCCACCGTGCCGGCTAAAAGAGCGTAAAGGAATGAAGATTTGTCAACATGCTGTAAAAAATTGCTTTGTATATAAGGGATTCCCCCTTCCTCAACTTTAAAGGCCTGCGCCCGAAGCGCGCGTAAACTCTTAAAATGTATTTCTTTTTCACCCGCGTATTCAAACAAAAGCATAATTAAGCCGGTAAGCAAACTAGCCCCGCTGTTATCCCAATATGAAACATTGCCGTCCCCGGCATTGGTAATACAGTTAGACATATCTATAATGGATTCAGTAGCCTTATCCTTCTGGCCGTTACGGTACTGCATGTATGGTATTTGTAACGGGTTCCACGTGTTGCTCCGCAAGGGGTCGCGTAAATTAATGACAATAATTTTGTACTCCCGGTCATCAAGCAAGGGAAACGTTTTTTGGTAGAGTTCGCCCTTCGGATCGTTCGCGATGAAAGATTCGCCCGCCATCGCTAACATTCGTAGCGCCGGCATGGCGATAAGGCGCGATTTCATGGCGCCGGTAATCCCGAATACCATAGAATGCACGTCATCCCCTTCTATGTAGACCGCATTTTGATCCGCAAATAACGGTATTCCCCCCTTTTCAGGGTTGGTATTATCCACGGCTATCTGGTACAGAGATTTTTTGGTTTCTTCTGGCGAAGCAAAGCGTGAAAACGATAGTTTTTTATTATTTGTATAGTCATATACTCCTTCTTGATCGTGTGAAATCTCAAAATTCGTATTCATTGTTTGACCTCCAGTTCTGGAATGAGATTTTCATGCGGTTTTCCTTCCGTTCTTCAAAGTCTTTTCTTCCTACTGCCATGTTTTATTTCTCCTGTTGTTCGTTACCAATCCTAGATTAAGACATCCGGTATGGACGCGTATGTTTCGCCTTTCAAAAGCCGGTCAAGCTGATCCATGTTAAGTTCCTTGGCATCAATCTTATGCAGGCTTTCAAAAATCTTCTCTTTAGACCAGCCTGAAGCTTCCCAAATCCGAGCCGCCTGTATCTGAGGGAAAGAAAAACGATTATTATGGTGTGTCGTCACATTGATACGGTAATTGATGTCTTCCATCCAAAGTCTGGAGATCTCATAGTTTACCCTCTTCATGTTGGTTGTATTGAAATGTTTCTTGAGTAAATTCTGTTGTACATCGACCAGAACGGACTCAAGGGTATCGGCATTCAGTTCCTGCTTCAATTTATAACCGGTTCTTGAAGCGAAATTGGAAACGCAGTGCAATCCGGCGTATCCGCCGGGTATCATATTCAAACCGTTGGGATGCAGCGAATGAAGGGCGCGTTTTTCAACTTCCTTCTCTTCAATTTCCATAGCCTGTTTTTCGGTTAGGCCGGCGCGCTCAACAATGTGTTCTAATATACCGATCTTGCATAATTCACCCCGCAGGGCGCGGTGGAAACGTAATTTTGAACCCCGGCACATTGCGTTAAAATGTTCCCGGTAGCGTTCCAGCCATGTCCGTTTTGTGATACCAACATATATAAACGCGTTGTTTTTATGAAATTGCTGGACTGATGGTATCTTGCCGTATTGACGATTATCCCGGATCACTTCCAAATCCTTGGTAATGACGGCTTGATTATTGGTAGACAAGATAGTATGGGAATAAACCTGATAAGTGCCGTCTCGAAGGATAAAATTTGTTTTGGTGCCGAGTAAATATTCGAGTGGGACAATGTAAGAGTGCAGCGTTTTTTCCTTATAATACCCCACGATTAAGTGGCTGCCTTTAAACTTTGAAGGTGATGATTCCTTAAAGTCCACTGCTAACTTAAAGTCCGTGCATTTGTACAGCGTAGAAATCCTTGGGCATAATTCCGGGAAAAAAAGGAT
>JAITFK010000147.1 GCA_031281555.1 Treponema sp.
TTCTTCATCTGACAGGCGCATTAACAATTTATGCCGCCGGTGTCTATCTTTCCCCAGTTTATACAGACCGGCTAAATAATCCAAAGCTCCGTTTTGCAGAGCCTTTTGCATAATTGAGATAACAGGCCGCAGATCGGGGTTTTTCGTAGCCAGAGAAACCGGACTGTAAATCACAGGGAGAAAATCTTCGACTATTACATCATCATACATATCGAAGGCAGCTTCCAACGGTTCTTCAAAAAAAAAGACGTCGGTATCTCCGTTTTTAATAGCCTGATAAACTTTTTTATAGCTGTTCTCAAGAATAATTTTATATTCGCCGTGTAAATGTGAAGTAATATCGTCTACTGTGGTAGTACCTTCCAGAAAGCAGCAGCGTAACGTGCCTGAACGAAGAATCTCCGCGATGGGCTTACTGTCCGCAAGCCGCATGGTTCTTACAGAACGTTCAACAATGGCGTCTGTCATAAAAAAAGTTTTGCGGCGTTCTTCAGTTGCAGTCATTTCGCCGGTAAAATCAATTTTTTTTTCGTTAATTCCCGCTACTAAATCACCCCATTCATAAATAGCGGGTTTGAAAGGAATCCCAAACAACTGTGAAAGCCATTCGCAAAAGAAAACTGAATACCCTTCTATTTCGCCGTTTTCCCCAATAAATGTTTCAGTGCTTGAAAGCATCCCATAAACAAAGAACGGTATTTTCTCCCTTAGTGTTTCAACAGCCTTTTTTTCAGCTTCCGTTACGCCGGGAATGTCCCTGTATGAAGTAAATGCGAAAGCTTCGCTGTTTATGTTTTTTGGGGATTTTCCGCAGCTTGAAAATACAACCAACAAAAATATAACAGCAAATATTTTATATATCATACAGTATGGTATTCGTGTTGTTTGCATTTATTCCTTTAAATCAGGACAAATATTTATTCAATTTTTCTAAAACCTCGTTGAAATCAAGCGGTTTTCCGATATGACCGTTCATTCCGGCATTAAGACATTTTTCAATATCTTCTTTAAACACATTGGCAGTCATCGCGATAATGGGAATTGGTTTACGCAAACTTCCGTCGTTAGGCAGTTCCGCTTCAATGGCGCGAATACGCCGTGTTGCGTCATAACCGTCCATTTCTGGCATCTGTACATCCATAAAAATCATTTCATACTTGTCCGGCGCTTTGGAAAACAAACGGACAGCTACCGAACCGTTTTCCGCGCAGTCTATTCTCAATTGCGACGGTTCAAGCAAAGTCACCACAATTTCGCGGTTAATCTCTACATCTTCCGCCAGAAGAATGCAATGTCCTTTATAAATACCTGTAATATCTGTCTTAACCTCTTCTTTCTGACGGTTGCTCGAGCCTAAACATTCATTGATAATTTCGGCAATGGTAGATGGAAACAGGGGCTTGGATAAAAATTTTACAACACCCGCCTTTTTCGCTTCTTCGGCAACCGCGCTCCATTCAACGGCGGAAATCATTATCACCACAGAATTTTTAGGCGTTCGCGTTTTAAGTTCACGGGCAAGTTGTATGCCGTCCATGCCGGGCATTTTCCAATCCACAAAATAAATATGGCAGCCGCCTTTCTGTTCTACCAAGGCAAGCGCATCTTTCCCGCTTATTGCAGTTTCACAGGTTACGCCAAATCCCTGTGTAACATCGCTGAAATATGTTAAAATATCAGGATCGTCATCTACTACCATAATACGGATATTGTTCCAATTCACATCTGAAGACAATAACCCCTGTTTATCAATGGAGCCGCGTTTCATCTTAACGGTAAACTTAAAAACAGAGCCTTTTTCAGGTTCGGACTCGACCCGAATTTTTCCGTTCATCATTTCTACGATGCTTTTTGAAATAGCGAGGCCAAGGCCCGTACCTCCGTATTTACGCGTAGTGCTGCTTTCGGCTTGTTGAAAAGAATTAAACAGGCGTTTTTGCTGTTCCTTGCTTATTCCAATCCCCGTATCGCTTACTGAAACTTGTATAGTACAAAGATCGTTTTCTTCTCCCATAAATAAAGCGTTAAGAGTGATTGAACCTTCTACAGGCGTGAATTTAACAGCATTACTTAAAAGATTAGCAACGACTTGAGCCAGCCGCTGATCATCGGCGATCAGTGTTTGGGGGATTTTATTGTCAATGTTTACCCTTAGTTTTTGCTGTTTTTCATCTACGCGGAAATTAACTACCGCGACTACTTTTTGCAGCATTTTTTCAAAATTAAATTCAACTGGAGACAGTTCCAGCATATTTGCTTCGATTTTTGACATATCAAGCACATCGTTTATAACCCCAAGCAGATGTGTTGAAGCGTCTCCTATTTTATCCAAGGCATAATCTTTACGTTCCATACTACTGGCGTTTTTACCGATTGCTGTCATACCGGTTATAGCATTCAACGGCGTGCGCATTTCGTGGCTCATATTGGAAAGGAACTCACTTTTAGCTTTGCTTGCTTCTGTCGCTTTCTGCAACGCTTCTTTAAGTTTTTTGGTATTGATTTCGCGCATGATTACACCGGCGATCATGCTTGCTGTCATTTTGACATATTCTTTTTCATTTTCCGTCCATTTGCGGGGTGTTGAATTCTGTTCTACACACAATACCCCCCATAAGCGGCCGTCAACATAAAGCGGTGCGCCGATAACCGCCCTGACATCAATAGCATAAAGCGCCTGAAAAACCGGTTCCGGTTCAACAGCGGTATCATTTATGGGAAATATCATTATTGATTTTTGGTCATGCAAGTATTCGGAGAAAATGCCCCTTAAATGCTCAAACAGATTAGCTACTGCTTTCCGCGGCTGCGCACCGTCCGCGCACCAATGATATGCCAGACGAGTATCTTTACGCCGGTAATCCAAAGCGAAAATAAACACTAACGAAACTTTATGATAACTGCCTAACTTGGTTATTGCTTCTTTTACAAGTTTTTCTGAATCGGCGGGTGAAATAAATCCTATAGAAAGTTCTGAAATCCTCCTCTGCTGTTCCAGCATTTCTTTCGTTTTTCGCAGGTCGTATTGATACCCCAATACCATACGTTTCCCTTTATTCATAACACGCACCATTGTAACTTCAAAAGGAATGATTTCTCCCGAGGCCGTACAATTATTCCACTCCAATACCAGCTTCTCGCCGTCCAGCGCCCGTTTAACTACATCAACTGCTCTATCCTCGGTTTTTACACCATCGCCTTGGGTTTCAGGCGAAAATTCACGGAAATGTTCCTGATAGTATTCTCTTGTAGTCCCTAATGTTCTCAAAGTAACATCGCTGCAGTCAATAATATTGGCGTTTTCGTC
>JAITFK010000192.1 GCA_031281555.1 Treponema sp.
ATGGATGTTCTTTATTATTCCTTTTACTCTCCTTGCGATTTGTCTCTTCTTTGCGATTGCGAATAAAATCAACAAACGGCGTTTCGACGCTGTTCTGAAAGGAATAAATGAGTTTAAGACGCACGGCAATATTAACGGATTGACAGAGCAGGAAATTAAAGATGTTGTTATTGCCGCAGGGGTGGGAAAAGATAAGCTCTGGAATACGGAAGGTTAATTAACTATATTTTACTGGCGCAGGTTAAAGATAATCGGAATGAGTTCCGGTGCGGGTAAAAACGACTCCTTCATCGCAAAAATAATAAATCATAACCCAATCGTTTTTAATATGACATTCGGTAAAACCGCTGTAATTGCCTGAAAGCCCATGTTCCCTGCAACGCTCCGGCAATGGTTCTTCCCAAATAATTTTTATAAGAATGTCATAAATATCATCTAAGTTATATCGGCGTTTTTCCAGCAGCTTAAGGTCTTTTTGAATTGATTAGTAAATTTGAAACCAAGCATTAGTTAGATGCTAAGTCCTCTCGCGCTTCCTCAAGAGAATGATACCATTTGCCGGGTATTTTACCGTCGGCTATATCTTTAGCCTCTTGCATAGCTGCTAAAGTAACGGCGTTAAAAGGAGGATTTTCGGCATGAAGGGGACAGTCCTCGCCGTAAATACATTCAGCGGCGGTTTCTGTTTCGGAAACTTTAACCATAAAAAACTCCTCTATTTCAATATACATTTTTTATTGTTAAATCGCAAGCAATTATACATATCTATATCTTATCGGCGCTCGTAAAACGCCATAGGCGTTTTACAGAAGAAAGCCCTTGCGGAACTAGGTTGATTATTGCGCCGCTATTGCGATGCAACTGATGCGGCAATCCGTTCTCGTACCATTTCGCTTATTATTTGAGCGGGCATTTTATTAGTAGACATAGAACAGCTCATAATGTAATCAGCGGAAACCTTATCAAGCACGTCAAGCAATTCACGCTGTTAGGTAAAATAGCCGCTTTTTTTTGGACGGGTCAACCTTTGGAGGATTTTTTGTGTAGTATTCGTCCCAATAATCAGCTTCTTCTTCAGTCATTTCTGTAATTTATGCCGTAACGTGTTCTGCTTCAAAGTTTTTTTCGGTTTCAAATTCTTTATCAGTCTCATTAACAAAACAGCTTTCGTCAAATTCCTTCATTTCTTTTTCGGAAATAGCGCCTATTTCCAATAAATCTTTGGCTGATTGATGAACTGCCTCCAGCGCTTCGCTATAATATTTTTTCCCCATGATAAAACTCCTATATCTCAATAAACTTACCGGATTGCACCGCTCTTTCAATCATTTCATCGGATAAATTCAAATATTTTTTTGCCAACGCTTTATACTCCCTTGTTTCTTTCCGGTCTATGTTGCTTCTATCTGACTTGGCAAAACCATAAACGTAAAAAAGCCGTTCTTCACTTCTGAAAAATACGATTACCCGATAACCGCTTGATTTTCCTTCTTTTGACCTTGCAAGGCGTACTTTGTATACTCCGCCGCCAAGGTCAGTTTCCGCTTGTCCTGCCTCAAGATGGTTTACCATTTCCCTCAATTCGCTGTCTTTGATACCTTCTTTATCAGCAAACCTTGTAAACCACGTATTCTTAAAAACTCTCACTTACAAACGATAATATAAAATATGCTTGATTTCAAGTTAATAATTTAGGTTATCTCTCACTACGCAAGAAACAAGAAATATCTGATTAACACTTGTAACTATTTTCAAAAAAAAGCATTATATTATTACGATGAACCAAAAAACTGCAAGTTTAAAATTGCCGAAGGTAATTTTAAGCCGTGATCACAGTCAACAGTCAATTATACACACTTTCCATATATCAATGTCAACTAACTGACAGTGAATTAAATTAAACTAATTTAATTAAACATTCTCACAGTAAAAGACCGCATAAGATCAAAAGGAGGTTTTATGAGCGCTGATGTAACAAAGGACATCAATTTAGAAGCTATTAAAGAACAATGTATCGGCTGTATAAAAAAATACACCGTACTCAACGGACGTGCGAGACGGCAGGAGTTCTGGATATTTTTCCTTGCCTGTTTTGTATCCGGCTGCGTAATCGGCTGGATACCCGTAATCGGCTGGCTTTTTTCTCTGGCGCTTTTTATACCATCCCTTTCGGTGGGCGCGCGGCGGCTCCACGACACCAACCGCAGCGGATGGACGCTCCTGCTTTCGCTTATTCCCCTTGCGGGCATCATCATACTGATAGTGTTCTGGGTGCAGGAAGGAACAGCGGGCGAAAATAAATACGGACCGAATCCAAAAGGATAAACAGGAGAAACAATGAAAAAGAAAATCATTAAACTGTTAGCTGCATTTGCACTTTCGCTGTCAATCGTCTTTACAATGACAGCCGCTAAATGCGGAAGTAAAAGCGAAGGCGGCGCAGCAAGCGGCGCAAAAAGCGGTAACGAAGCCGTAGGCAAAAGCGAACCGGACACGCTGACAATCAACGGACTTCCCAAGCAGGAATTGACGGCAGTAGTGGTAAGCGCTGACAAGGACTTATCAACACTGTTAAGCGTAGGAGTCGCCGCGCTCGCTTTTGAAGCGGGCGGCGAAAATTCAGCGGACAGCGGAAATGTTTTCGAGCTGTCGGGAATGTTCTCAGGCGAACCGTTTGCGGGCACAGGCAAATACAAAGTCATCCTGATAAACAACAACTTCACCCCTGAAAAACCGACAGACAAAAACAATCCCATGTTCAGAACAGCTGAGGTGAATTTTAAAAACGGCGGCGCATCGGTCAAGTTTAACAGTTTTGCCGCCGTAACCAAAGAGTTTTTAACAAACTTAGTTTGCATAAACGAAGTTTGAAACTCCGGCGTTGCCGGATAACAAAAGTTTTAACAGTTGATTATAAGGAAAGGAATTAAAATGAAAAAGAAAGTATTGATGAGCATTGTGTTACTCGCAATCATCGGGACAAGCGCAGTCTTTGCGCAGCAGCCGACGCTGGATAAACTGGATTTTAACGTTTCGGCGACAGCCGTTTCTGTCAAACAGGCAAACGACAACATAAGCGGAACAGTAGTCATTCCAGATAACTACAACAACTTACCCGTAACTGCTATCGCAACGAATGGGTTCGCTTTCAATGACAACAAGAATATAACCAGCGTTACCATCGGAAAAAATGTGGTTACCTGTCGAACTCACGTTACTTTAGCAATTTTTTTACTTTTTTTGTTAGTTGATCCAGCTTCGCCACCTAAAAAAAATAAGTTCAACTCCCGTAACGTATAATTTCACACTCATCTCTGGAAGGAAATGGAGGGAAATTATCAGAAGGTTTCATCTGATACCAGTAAGCAACCGATGCGATATCATGTTGTCCCGGATAAAAACGGTGCTCGCTACGCCAGCCTAAAACCTGGATGGTAACCTTGAGATCTTTCTTGAAACGAATAGGATCCATCACATGCCAGCGATACATGGCATGACGATGTTGGGAATCGTAGAGACCGTCTGGTTTAATAACTTGATGCATTCCAAGAAATGGGGTAGTATAAGTGGTATAATTACCATCTACATTCCAGTCCCATGCTCCGCCAAAATAATCTTCGGTCCCAGTTCCACAGATGGTAGGATTTACGTCATCGCCGTCTATAAAAAATTTTACTTCGCCTTCACCCCACCATCCGGCATTATTAATACCAAAAGCCATGGCCGTTCCAACATACTGCCCCGGTCCTTTCAAACCATCAACTATAATATAATCTTTCCCAAAACTTTGGGGATTTTCCCGTCTGAAACGCGCATGAAAGTAACCACATTCTTCAGGTATTCGGGTCAGAATATAATTAATCTGATAAAAAAATACCCTGTCTAGTTTACTACGATTTTCCATAGTAATCCTGCAGGATTTTCTGAAAGGCATTTCCCAATAACAATTCATACCCCGGTTGGGGTTTACCGCAACCGGAATGGAAGAGACTTGGGCATGAGGTCCTTTATGAACATAATCTGTAGGTACGTTAATCCATGGAACAGCGAAAAAATCCGTGAGAGGACATTCTACTTGGGGAGTATTCATATTATCCCAATAGATCCTAAGAATTAAATCCCGCCCTACCTGACCGGTACACCAAATGCTTTCCAGAGCTCCTTCTCCAGAAATATCCGCAATTGATACTGTTTCACCAGCTTTAATGGATATACACGGCTTGCATTTAAACCCTTTTCCTAGTTCCCGTGCGGGACCATTAGGGTCCGCTTCAGCCATTGCGCCCATAGCTTTGGCTCCTGTAGGGTTTTCGGCGCTGATCGATCTACTTTCGGCATCAGAAATTCTGGATAAATTACCTAAATTCATTCCTAACCCATTGAACATAAAAACCTCAACGTTTCATAAAAATTAGAAGATCATCCTCAAAAAAAACCTCAACGTCCGACTAAATAACCTCGACTTAGAAGAATAAGAGTTTAAGGATTCAAGGCGATTCTTTCCCGAACCATTTCACTGATAAATTCCGTAGGTGATTTTTTTGTTGCAAGCGTCATTGTCAAAAGATAATCTTCCGACAGACAATCCAATGCAATCATGCGAAAACCGTGGCGTGTAGTAACGCCGCCTTTTGTAGGATCAACCTTCGGCAAATGCGTAGTAAAGTATTCGTCCAATGCATCGGCTTCTTCTTCAGTCATATTAGTCATGAATTATTCTCCTGTTCCAATGCAGTGTTAAATGCCCATACAATATCAGATTTTGTAACACCATGCTTGAAAGCGGATTGTTTGTATACAATCTCAAGGTACATATTTTTATAATATCACAAGTCAACAATATTGTCAGACGCAGTTACCTTGTTTTTAAGCTAAAAATACCCCAAAAGAAAAAAAGCGAAGCTATCATCACAGTTCCCTGTTGATATGGTATAATCATTGATATAGCAGAGGAGCGTAGCATGGAGAAACCAAACATAAGGGAAAATATCGGAAAAGCATTACTTGATATAGCAAAATTGACATTTGCAAGTTTTATTTTAGGCGGCATATTGCGAGGAGAACTGCCGCAGTTTATACTGATATTGACAGGTATCGTCGTTTCCGCAGTATGTTTTACACTCGGTATACTGTGGACTTCAAAAAAGCCTGAAAAAAAAGGCAAGGAGTAGATTATGTGGTTAATTATTTTTATGCTTGCAATTGTTCTTCCTCTGATAATTTGGGGCTTTGTTGCCAGTTGGCGTGAAAAACGATTTGACAAGAGCAACGAGCCGAAAACCGCTTAAGAGTGTCAAAATATCTACTATAATGTGTCCGCATTATAGACAAACAAAAACTATGTCAGGCATCTCAAGACTCAATAAAAAACTTGAAAAAGTTTTCGGCGGCAAGGTAAGCGCTGAGTTGAGAGACGGAAACCTTTATTTAACAGGCGAACTGTCCGTCTGGGACGACATTGTTCGTGCGGGACTTATGTCTGTTAATAAAAAAAAGTACACAGTTGTAAACGATATTGTTTTTACAGGCGGCATCCCGC
>JAITFK010000210.1 GCA_031281555.1 Treponema sp.
ATTTATCTCATTGAAAATGAAAAACGCAGGTTATTGATAATCGGAGACCTTATAGTCATAGAATTTGTACAATTTCCTGTCCCTGATATTACCGCGATTTACGACAAAGAACAAAAAGATGCGGCTCATACTCGCAGGCAGGTTCTGAATTACGCCGCAAAGTACAAAATCCCCGTGGCGGGAATGCACATTTTGTATCCCGGGATGGGCAAGGTCAACAGGGTCAAGGGCGGCGACGGTTTTAAGTTCACGCCCTCTTCTCCTCAATGGGTAGGCGTATAATTAAGTGGGTTACACAGAGTGTTTTACAAAAACCATGATTATTTTTTACTCATCATCTTTCAATTATTATAGAATCATTGTAAATTAAATTATTGAGAGGTGTATATGAATAAAGTTGTATTGATGGGTTTGCTTTTCGGTGTTGCGGCGACCGGCCTTAACGCGCAGGACAATGACGGTATTTTTTCTTATAAGATCGGTCATTTTGAAATTTATATCCTGGTTGAGTCCGAAAGGGACGGCAATGCGGATATTCTTGTCGGGGCGGACAAAAGTCTTCTTGACAGCCTCCTTCCCGCAGGCGGTTTTAAGCATACGGCCAACGCCATCCTTGTAAAAGCTCCAGCGCAGAATTTTTTAATTGACACCGGCACGGGTTCAGGCGGCATTATAATAGAAAAGATTAAAAAGCTCGGCGTCGAGCCTTCCAGTGTTGACGCTGTTCTTCTTACCCACCTGCACGGCGATCATTTCGGCAGTCTGCAAAGCGGCGGTGAGGCGGTTTTTCCCAAGGCCAAAGTTTATCTTTCCGCCAAAGAACACGAATACTTTACCAAAACCAACGTGAACCGAGCCGCCGCCGCCGCGCTTGATCCCTACGGTTCGCACGTTGTCACCTTTGATCCCGCCGCTCTCGACGCCGCTCCGCACGAAATCCTGCCGGGTATCCACCCTATCGCCGCCTACGGTCACACTCCGGGGCACACGCTTTATTTGCTTGAAAGCGGCGGTGAAAAACTCCTTGTGGCGGGCGACCTTCTGCACGTTGCTCTTGTTCAATTTGCGCATCCCGAAATCAGCGCAACCTACGATATGGATCAAAAAGAGGCTGCTGCTGTCCGCAGGCAGGTTCTTGAGTACGCCGCCGCCAACAACATCACTCTTGCCGGAATGCACATTGTTTATCCCGGCACAGGCAAGGTAACTAAAGACGGCGACGGTTTTAAGTTCACGCCCTCTTCTCCTCAATGAGTAGGCGGATAATTATCAATGAACAATGAACAATGATTAATGAGCAATGAGTAATGTTTAATTTTTTAAGAGCGTTTTGATTTTTAAGTAACTCGGGTTTGTTTTTTATTAAAGGTACGGCGGTAAAAATCGACATCCATGTCGATTTTTACCGTTGTTGTTGGTAACAACAGCTTCCATGCTGTTTTACTTTCGTTGCCTGACGCTGCCACGCTATTTCTTTGTATATGTGTCGTTGAGTTTGCCGCCGTTGTTGGGTTTGTCGCCTGTTATGACGATGTTCGCTCCGTTGTCGGTGATGGTGATCTTCATGCCGTCCGCACGTGTCCACGTGCCGCTGAGCGAAAAGCCGCCTACCTTTGTCCATGTTTTACCTCCGGCTTCACGTGTGTAGGTTCCTGCGCCTCCGTCATTGTACTTGGCACATAAATCGCCGTCGAATACAGTACCACTTATTTTTTCGCCTTTAGTTCCAGTAAAATCACTACCTTCGAAAGTAACACTGGTTAGTGCTGTACAATTATAGAAACCTCCAGAATACCACTTCACACCGGCGGGAATGACAAGGCTGGTAATTTTGTTGTAGCCAATAAAAGAATCAATTGCCACAGGCAGGCCCTCATAGGTAGCCGGAAAGACCACCGTTCCGCTTATGTCCTTATTTAGCGGTGCGGCTCTATAACCGTTGATAGCAGATAACGTGGACATTTTCAGCTTATCCATTGTCGGCGCTTGCGCGAAGACTGCGCTTGTCCCGATTATTGCGAGCAATACAAGGCTCATCAATACTTTCTTTTTCATTTTGAAACCACCTTTACGGATTTATTTGCAAAACCCTGCGAACAATATGAAGGTTCGAGCGGGTTTATTGCCAAACGGATATGGTAAGAGAAAAAATAAACTAATGTGTAGTTGACACGATTATTTAAAGGATGTGTATAATGTGGTCTGTGGTCTGTGGTCTGTGGTCTGTGGTCTGTGGTCTGTGGTCTGTGGTCATCGGACTGAAGATTTTTTTCTGAACCGGGGCTTTTATTTGTCCTCTCACCGTTTTGCTTTTACTCATCAACACCCCTTGACGGGGTGCGTTTACTTGGGTGGGTCTGTGGTCTTGCGGACAATTATTATATTTTAAAGCCATAATTATCTTCCCTTCGTTTGTTAAAAAACAGTACCTGCCGTTTTCTTACAGGCGTTTGGCAAAGCCATTGCGGTGATATTGCGCGCCTTAACAAAAGGCGAGGCGGCGCATGCTGCGCAAGCGGCGCCTCCGTAAACAAAACCCGCGGCACGAATCGCCGCAAGGGCTTTGCCGAACGCCGTAAGCTAATACAGCGTTACTACTGTCTTTTAACCAATTAACGCCGCAGTATACCGTTTGCATGCTGACACCTGTTTATTGTGCCGCTCTATCATTTTGGGTTTGGCCCGTACTTGTTTTCGCCCGCTGTTCCTTCCTGCACCCAAAAATAAATGAGGATGATTAGGCCAGCAATTGGGATAAACGCAAGCAGGGCCATCCAGCCTGAGCGGTCAGTGTCGTGGAGTCGGCGAACGCCTACCGTAAATGACGGTACGCAAATCGCAAGTGAAAAAAGAAAGCCGATTACGGGTATCCAGCCCACCAAAAGGCCTGCTACAAGGCTTGCCAGAAAAAAGATCCAGAACTCCCGCCTGCGCGCCCTGCCGTTTATTACCAAGCATTTTTGCAGGCAGCCGATACATATCTCTTTGACTAATTCGAGATTAATGTCCTTTGTTATATCGCTCATAAAAAACCCCCTATCTCCTTAATTGTTATAATGCTGTAACAATAGAATGCTTTTTTTCTGAATAAGTTACAAGTAAAAAATTGGCGCTTGTGCGAGTGATGAGTGAATTTACTGCGAATTATGAGTGATGGTTGCAATAAAACAATCCGCTTTTTCCTTGACGCAGAGGGATTTGATCAACTTTTTACGAGTGCGGATAAGAGAGAGTTATGGTTATTTAACAATAAATAAAGTATATTAAATAAAGAGGAGCTTTTTATGATCGCAGTAACCGAAACCGCAACGGAATGTATCCACGGAGAGGACTGTCCGCTTCACGTCGAAAATCCTCCCTTTAACGCCAAAGTGCTTGCCGCTGTTGAAGAAAGCAAAGCTATAATGCGCGGCGATATTCCAGCAAAATGGTACAAGTCTCTTGAGGAAGCTCAAAAGGATTTGAGCGATTAACTATTGCTAGACTTTGCCTTTACCAGCCAATTCAGAAAAGACCTCAAGCTGCTGGAAAAACGCCATAAAGATATGAATAAAATATATGAGATAATGGCGCTTCTTATTTGGGAAGAACCATTACCGGAAATTTGCCGGGAACATAAACTACATGGAAATCTTGAAGGGTTTTGGGATTGCCATATTGAAGGTGATTGGATTTTAATATATCAACTTGAAGAAAATAAAATATCCTTTACCTATACCGGAACTCATTCTGATTATCTATGAAAATATTTCCCCTGCGCCGTAAGATATAATTATGCTTTAAAAATTAATCCCCGATTACTGCGCGGATGTCCTTCTTTATAGCGTCCAGTTTTCTGGCGGCTTCAGCTTTAGCCGCTTCAAGTGAACCTGAGCCAATCAACGCGCAGCAAGTAGCGTAAAATTTTATTTTCGGCTCTGTTCCGCTCGGGCGGGCGCTTACGATAGTACCGTCTTCAAGGAAGAACTGAAGCACGTCGCTTGGCGGAAGGCCGTCTGCGCCGTTCTTAAAATCGCGGACTTTTGTAATAGTAATGCCGCCGAGAGTCTTCGGCGGATTTTTCCGGTATTCTTCCATGATGCCGTCCATGATTGCGGGACCCTCAGGCCCTTTGAAGTATTTGGAAATTCCTATTTCCTGCCAGTAACCGCATAAAGCGTAAAGTTCGTCAAGGCGCTCAAGCAGGCTTTTCCCCTTGCTGCGCCAGTAGAGAGTCATCTCCGCAGTGAGCGCAGCCGCCGAAACGCCGTCCTTGTCGCGCACATCTGTTGATATGTTATATCCGTAGCTTTCCTCAGTGCCGAAAACATAACTTTTGCCGCCGGCCTCGCCGTTCTCCCATTTGCGCATAACATCAGCGATCCATTTAAAGCCAGTAAGACATTCATAACACTCGCAGCCGTAATACTCGGCGACTTTTTTCTGCATCCCCGTAGTAACAATGGAATTAACCATTGCGGCGTTCTTCGCAAGCTTGCCCAGTTCTTTGAGAGAAAGAAAAATATAATCCGCAAGCAGTACGCCCATCTGGTTTCCCGTAACAAGAGCGAAATTGCCGTCCTTGCCGGGAACCGCAATTCCGAAGCGGTCGGCGTCAGGGTCTGTTGCCATTACTACATCGGCTTTTTCTTTTACGCCCAGTTTTATCGCCATGTCAAGAGCGGCGGCTTCTTCAGGGTTGGGGAAGGCTACTGTCGGGAAATTGCCGTCTCCTTCGCGCTGTTCGGGCACTGTTATAACTTTAAGGCCAAGATCGCCGAGTACCTTTTCTACATGTAACGCACCTGTTCCGTGAAGCGGGGTGTAAACGATTCTTACTTCTGATGCTTTTTCCTTTATTAAATCAGGGCGGAACAGTTTCGACTTCACCATTGCCTGATAAGGTTCGTCCACTTCTTTATCAATAATAATGAGAAGCCCTCTGTTAAAAGCTTCCTGCTTGGATATTTCCTTTATTGTTTTAACGTTAATTACTTCGTCAATGATTCCTGTGTCATGCGGCGGAATGACCTGCGAACCGTCATTCCAGTACGCCTTGTAACCGTTGTACTGGGGCGGGTTATGGCTTGCGGTAACTACTATGCCTGTATCACAGCCTAATTGGCGGATTGCAAAGGACAATTCAGGCGTCGGCCTCAGTGAAGAAAAAAGCCATGTCTTTATTCCGTTAGCCGCAAATATCAAAGCGGCGGCTTCCGCGAACTCTGCGGAATAATGACGGCTGTCAAAGGCGATAACCGCCTTCAGTCCGCCCTGAGCGGCTGCTTTTTGCGGAAATGTTTTTATAAGATAGGAAGCAAGTCCCTGTGTGGCGCTTTTTACAACAAGCGTATTCATGCGGTTATAGCCGCCGCCGATTACTCCGCGAAGGCCGCCTGTGCCGAATTCAAGGTCGCGGTAAAAACGATCCTCAAGTTCTTTTAAAGCGTCAGACGAATCCGCTTTTGCCAGTAATTCTTCCACCTGCGAGCGGAAACCGGCGTCGCGTTCTTTTGAAATATAATCTTTTGCTCTTTCGATAACAGCAGCTTTTTCCATGATTTTGACTCCTTTACCATATTATGATTGAATAATTAAAAACTGCCAAGTTGAAAATAGCCTGAACTCTATGCTTTTAACTGCAAAAATGATATATTTGATTTGTTTGACAACGCGAACTTTCGGTTCGAGGTTAGTTGTCAAACAAATCTTGCATTTTTTCGGGTTAAAGCCCTACAAAAATGCGATTACTAAAGGAAGTTTTTCAGAAACTGAAGTTTCTGAAAAATCGGAGGGTTACTGTGTCTGTATCATTATTAGGTCGTTCTCTGCTGACATTACTGGATTATACGCCTGATGAAATCCTGTATTTGCTGAAACTCGCAAAAAAAGTAAAAGAAGAATCTAAAAACGGAAAAATAAAAAAACGCTTTCAGGGGAAAACTCTTGCCATGCTTTTTGAAAAACTTTCCACACGCACAAGATGTTCTTTTGAAACCGCTTTCGGCGAAGAAGGAGGCCATCCGGTAT
>JAITFK010000002.1 GCA_031281555.1 Treponema sp.
TCAAAAGAAAACAACACATCGTCCATTGTCATTTTACTTCCGTCCGAGAAAACAATATCGTCTCTGACATCGTAGACATAAGTCAGATCGTCAAGCTGCCGCCAGCTTTTCGCAAGTTCAGGAACAATATTGTTATTTTCATCAAAGGTTACAAGCCCCTCCGTGATCTGGTTGGTTACCTGATTGGTAACATAGTTCCAGGCCACTCCCGCGTCCACCGCCCTGATGTCTTCACTCAAAGCTATTGTAAAAGTAACGCCTTTGGATTTTGGCTTAGAGCATCCGGCAGTAACCAAAGCTAAAACTGTTAATCCGCATAAAAGCGTTGTAACGATACTTCTGTAAAATTTGATTTTCATTTGAAATCCTCCTATTACCTTTTTATAAGGTATACTTTAAAATATCACATAATACATACGTGTTTACTATGATTAATATTATACACTATTGAATATAATAAGGGAACCTACAAAAACCCCGTTTAGGTTTTCAGAGGTTCCCCTAAACATAATAAACATATAAGTCAACATACCGAAAAACGATGGCAGCGTACCCAATGTCCCCTTAAAAATTCAATAAGCCTCGGTAAGGTCTCGGCGCATTGGGGTAACGCGTGAGAGCATCGCGGAGCGAAAGGACAGCCTTTTATCAAGACTTGAAGATTCGGTGTTTCTCCGTAAACAGAAGACGCTTTTTCTTCGGCAGAGTCTTTAAAAACATCAAGACTTGGCGCGCTTGCTTTTAAGGAACGAGTATAAGGATGAAGCGCGTTATGAGACAATTCAGATGAGGAAGCAAGCTCCATTATTTTACCTAGATACATAACCGCGATACTGTCGCAAAAGTATTCAACTACGGTCATATCATGGGAAATAAAAATCATCGCCATAGAACGGGCGGCGCGAAGATCGTCAAGCAGATTAAGAAGCTGCGCCTGAACCGACACGTCCAGAGCGGACAGAGGCTCATCTGCAATAAGCATAGAAGGCTCCGCGATAACAGCCCTTGCTATAGCAAGACGCTGAAGCTGTCCGCCAGAGAGTTCCCGCGGCCAGCGGTTAAGCATATCAGACGACAGGCCAACATCACTTAACAGACAGTTTATTTTTTCTTTTGCTTCGGGAACACTCATACCATAATAGCGGCAAACTTCCATAAGCGCTCCGCCGATGCGAATCTTCGGGTTAAAAGAAGAAAAAGGATTCTGAAAAACCATCTGCATTGTCCTGCGTCTTGAACGTAAAGCGGCACGGTTAAGACTAGTGATTTCCTCTCCGCCGAAGAACACCTGTCCCTCGTCCGGTTCAATCAGGCGCAGAATTAACCTGCCCAGCGTAGACTTACCGCAGCCTGATTCTCCTACAATGCCTAAAATTTCATTCTTTTGTACCTGAAAAGATACCCCGTCTACTGCGCGAATCCGCCGTCCATTACTTAGCGTAAAATGTCTTTTTAAATCCTTTATTTCCAGCATTACGTGTCTCCAAAACGATGACAGCATACCGATCTTCCGCCGCCTATGTCCGTAACAGCCGGATTCTGTCCGCAAACGCTGTCCGCTTTTGGACAGCGGGGAATAAAAGGACATCCTTTAAGAGGCGCATAAAGCCTCGGGGGAGAGCCTGAAATAACAGGAAGTTTACCCTTATGTCTTCCGCCGGTATTTGATCGGGGTATACAGTTGATAAGAGCGCGCGTGTAAGGATGAGCGGCTGACTCAATAATACTTCTTGCCGGAGCGGTTTCCACTATGCGCCCCGCGTACATTACCGACACATTGTCGCAGTTTTCCGTAACAAGGGCGAAGTTATGCGTAATAAGCAGTACCGTAAGCGAAAGTTCCTTTTGCAGGCTTTTCAGCAGATTCAACACCTGCGCCTGAATGGTAAGATCAAGGGCCGTAGTCGGTTCATCGGCGATAAGCAGTTCGGGATTGCAGCTGACTGCCTGCGCGATCATAACCCGCTGCTGCATCCCGCCTGAAAGCTCAAAAGGATACTGCTTCGCTGTATCAGAATGAAGCCCGACTTTCTCCAAGAGTGAAGCGGTACGGCTGCGCAGTTCCTCTCTGTTTAAGTCAAAATGATTTGCCATTGCCTCCTCAATCTGACTTCCGACAGTCTCCAGCGGTGAAAGAGAATTAAGCGGGTCCTGAAAAATCATGGAGATGCGTCTTCCCCGGATAGAGCGCATTTCTCTTTCCGGCAGAGATAAAAGATTTTTACTGTCAAAACGAACAACCCCTCTCAAGCGGGTATGCTTTTTATCTACAAGTCCCATTACGGCGCGGGATGTTACGCTTTTTCCGCATCCTGATTCACCTACAAGGCCGTGGATTTCTCCGCGCTTTAATCGCAGATTTACTTCGTTTAAAGCGTACACGATACCTTCAATCGTAAGAAAATCGCAGGAGAGGTTTTCTATGAAAAGACATTCAGTTTCCATTGACTTAACTCCTGATTAACATCCCGCGTTTTTCAATTTTTTCAAAAGACGGAAGAACCCTGCCCTGAGGATCAAGGTATTGGGTTACACAGTCGCTGAAAATATTTAAGCTTATAACCGTAACAACAATGGCGGCTCCCGGAGCAAGGGCAAGCAGCGGACTCATAAGCAGGAAATTTCTGCCTTCCTGTAGCATTGCCCCCCAGTCGGCGGTCGGCGGACTTACACCAAGCCCGATAAAACTTAATGCCGCAAGATCTAGAATCGCGTAAGCTAAATCCAGCGTAAGCTGTACCAGTATTGTATAAACGCAGTTGGGCAAAATATGGCGGAACAGAATATATGGACGGGAAAAACCAATCGACTCGGCGGCTTCCACATAGGTTTTATTTTTTTCCACCAAAGTCAAAGACCTGATAAGGCGGGTAATCATCGGCACATAGACAATTCCCAGCGCTGCAACCGCGCTTATAATGCCGCGTCCAAGCGCGGTTACAAAGAGGAACGCCAACAATAACGATGGAAAAGAAAGCAGTACATCACAGCAGCGGCACACGACAGAATCAAATTTTCCGCCGTAGAAACCGGAAAACAGTCCCAACGGCGCGCCTATAATCACCGAAAGAATTACAACTCCAAGAGCGGAGACAAGCGTTACCCTTCCGCCGTATAATAACCGCGAAAAAAGGTCCCTTCCCATTTTATCCGCGCCCAACAAATGTTCTGCGGACGGCGGAGCCAAAGACGCGGATAAATCCTGTTCTGACTCACCATAAGGAGCAAATACCGGCGCGAGTATACAGCAAAAAATAATAAAGAAAAGCAGAAGCCCCGAAATCAACAACGGCGGTGTAAAAAAAGTTCCTTCGGTTTTTTTTATGCCGCCGGAAAAGATTCCCTTGGGGAGCATAGATCTGTGTTTGCGCATAACTGCTCTTTAACTCCTTCCGGTATTTCCGGAAGCCCGGATTCTGGGATCAATGATAAAGTAGACCATATCCACTGTCAAATTAAGAACAAGGAACAGGGCGACAAGAAAAAGCATAATGCTCTGCACAACCGGATAATCCGACGCTTGAATCCCTTCAATGAGCAAAACCCCTATTCCGCCAAGGGCAAAAACATTTTCAACTAACACCGCCCCTATAACCATTGCGCCTATTTGCACACCTGCGACTGTGATTACCGGAATCAGGGTATTTTTAAAACAATGCGTCATAACGATACGGCTGAAAGGCGTTCCCTTGGCGGAAAGCGCCAGGGCGTAATTGGATTTAAATTCTACAATCATGCGGTCGCGGATTATCCGTCCTATGAGAGCTACCATATTAAGGCTCAAGGCAAAAGCGGGCAGACACAGATAATACAAATTTTCCGAGAAACCGCGTCCTGCCCCGAACGCCGGAAACCACCTCAATTTAAAAACAAAGATCAACATTAATAAAATAGCGTTGAGGAAAACAGGCGAGGACACACAGAAAAGCATAAACGCAGAAATAAGGCGATCAATGATTGTATGCCGCTTAACAGCGCTTATAATTCCCGCCGGAACAGCCAAAATAACAGCGAATAACGCGCTCATCAAAACAAGCTGAATCGTAACCGGAAGCCTCGCGGCGAGAAGAGCTCTCACAGGCTGGCGGTGTCTGAAACTATCCCCAAGGTTTCCCCTTACAGCGTTATTGATCCAGATAATATACTGCTGCGGAAGGCTTTTATCCAAATAGTACCGGGCTGTAAGGGATGCGCGTGTCTCTTCGCTGATCTTCCGTCCGCTGGTAATAGAACTGATTGGGTCGGAAGGCGTAAGGCGGATAAGAAAAAAAATCACTACCGATACCGCAAGGAGTACCGGAACAAGTAAAAAGAGCCGTTTCAGAACATACAGAACAATAAAATTCACTTTGAACCTATAATGACTATACCCCAAAAAAATAAAATTATTAAGTGTTTCTTTTTACTAAAAATCAGTATACTGGTAATACGTAAAACTAAATAATGAAAGCGATACGGTGATGCTGGAGAAAACCTATTTAGCCTGCGGGGTGCCGGATAAAAATTTTAACGATCAAGAATTGGAAGAACTATTCTCGCAGGCGCTGTCAAACGCTCTTTGCGGCCTTAATGATTCAAGACAGGTAATAATCATTCCGCCTGATATTACGCGAGTACATTCCAGAGCCGGTTTTTTAACTGAAATCGCGGCAAAACAACTTGGAAAAAAACTTGGAGCAATACTTCCCGCCCTTGGAACCCATACACCTATGAACCACAATGAATTATCACGGATGTTCGGCAGTGTTCCAAAAGAAAAATTTCTTGTTCATGACTGGCGCAATGACATCACAGAACTGGGACGGTTAAAAACAGACTTTGTGGAAAAAATAACCGAAGGAGCGGTACATTACGACTGGCCTGTACAGGTAAATAAATTGTTATGCGGGAAAAACTTTGGCGGTAATTTTTCGCTTATTTTAAGTATCGGGCAAGTAGTTCCCCATGAAGTTGCCGGTATGGCAAACCATACCAAAAATATTTTTGTTGGGACAGGCGGAAAAGAAGCTATAGATAAAAGCCACTTTGCGGGGGCGGTTTACGGCATGGAACGGATTATGGGAAGAACGAATACTCCTGTCCGCGCTCTGTTTGACGAAGGTATGCGTCAATTTGAACCAAGGATGCCGCCTGTTCTTTGGGTACTCACCGTGATTGGAGAGAGAACAGAAGCGGAAATTATTACGGCAGGTAAGGAACAGGAGCGGCATGCGGTACGCGGGCTTTTTATCGGCTTTGGCAGAGAATGTTTTGAAAAAGCAGCCTCTCTTTCAAGAGAAATTAACGTTAATCTTCTTGAAGAGCCGATCGGTAAAATGGTCGTGTACCTCGACCCGGGTGAATACCGGACAACATGGCTTGGTAACAAGGCGATTTACAGGACACGAATGGCGATAAAGGACGGCGGAGAACTTCTTATACTCGCTCCCGCTCTTGAAAGATTCGGCGAAGATTTAGAGATAGACGCTTTGATTAGGAAATACGGTTACCGTTCACACGATGAAATAATCGCAAAAGCCGCGCCGGGAACAGAACTTGGTGAAAATTTAAGCGCCGCCGCTCATTTAATTCACGGCTGCAGCGAAGGACGTTTCACTGTCCGCTACTGTCCGGGTGAAAAACTTTCACGTAAAGATATTGAAGCTATAGGTTACAAATGGGGCGACTTGGAAGAAGCTAAATCCCGTTATGACATAAACAGGCTGTCTCAAGGGTGGAATACCATTAATGGGGAAAAGGTCTTCTATATCTCAAATCCGGCGTTGGGATTATGGGCAGGAAAAGGAACTATTCATAATAATTAGCGTTCCTAAAAACAACAATTTGTTTTACTATATTCTTTATATTATAATTTAAACAATGAAAAACTCCATACTTAACATTTGCGTAAAAACAGCTGTTTTAGCGCTTTTTTTTGCCTCTTTTTCACAATGCTCAATCTTCATGAAAAACCGCATAACCTTAACAAATATTGAACCTATAGAAACAGAAACAGAAGCTGAAATAGAAACAGATGTATTACCTCCATTTATCTACATTTCCGATATATCATCAGGAGATACAGTTACGTCATTTAATGAAATATGGGCCTACGTTATCGCGGGCGGGGAAAATGCCCTTAAAAGAGGTCTTCCGCTTACAGATATAGGCTACTTTGGAGCGGAAATTGATTCTTACGGAAAATTAACAGATGTACCAAGACGCCAGAATCTTTCCTTTTCCGGCAGGGTGCATCTTGTTGTAGCAAGTAACGGGCGCGCGTTAACTCACTTTACCCTTATGCCAGGCAGTAACGAACGAAAAGCGCTAATCGCGGATCTTCTTGCCGCCGCAAGAAATTACGACGGATTGCAGATTGATTTTGAAAATGTACCCGCCCGTGACGGAGAAGCGTTTCATTCTTTTTTGCGTGAACTGCGGGCTGGCCTTGGAGATAAAATGTTCACTATTGCCCTGCCCGCGCGTACAAAAAAAATCACGAATGATGTTTATGATTATGAAAAAATCAAACCTATTGTTGATAGAATCTTTGTAATGGCTTATGACGAACACTGGTCGGGTTCGAGTCCCGGCTCTGTCGCATCTTTGCAGTGGTGCAGAAATGTCGCCGCGTATTCGTTACGCGTAGTCGGGCAGGAAAAACTTATCATGGGGCTTCCGTTTTACGGACGCTCATGGGGTAATTATTCG
The DNA here is from genome assembly GCA_031281555.1 of Treponema sp. Taxonomy (GTDB): domain Bacteria; phylum Spirochaetota; class Spirochaetia; order Treponematales; family Breznakiellaceae; genus WQXQ01. Next base: position 6,691 of record JAITFK010000002.1, read on the forward strand.
CCTTCGCGCGCTTTGATTCACAAAACCATAGAAGGAATAATCAAGGACGAAAATGTAAATGAAATCCGCTATGAAAACGGAATACCGGTTTTTGATTATAACAAAAATGTAACTATAAAAGTTTATTTTGAAAATGAAAAATCACTTTCCGCTCGTATGGAAATGTACAAATCAATGAATGTCAGGGCTATCGGATTTTGGCGGCTCGGACAGGAAACGCAGGAAATCTGGAAAATACTGCAGCTTGCACAATAATTAGTGTTTGTCTGTAATGTAAATTTATTATGGATAATACAGAAGGTAAACGGCTGTTTAAAATTAGAAAACATCTGAAAACTCAAACGGGGTTTTTAGATGTTCCCATTATTTACAGCGATCCGGGCGAAGAACTTCGGCTCCGTTACGGTAAACATGGTGGGGTTTTGAGCCTTCTTCAAGATAACAATGTATAAGCGTTCTTATCGTTCTTTCAAGAGAGATCCGGCTTTCCGGTTCCTGAGCTGAAAAAAGCGCCAGCTCTCCCGCCCGTCCGCTCTTGCGTAGTGCCGCGCAAGGGTTAACCGCTGCAAGATCGGCTGTTACGGAAAAAATTACGGAAACTATTTCTTCTTCATCAAGATTATTGGAGTTAAGCAGTTCGTCATACATAATCGCGACTTTTTCACAGATGTCACCGACATTATTTTCGCATTGGGTGGCGCCCCTTAAAGCGTACAGCTTTTTCATTCATTTCCCCCCGCCAGAACGGTGATAAAAGATTCATAAAAAATAATAAATGCGCCGTAGATGATAATAATTAAGAAAAATATGTTTTTCATAACGTTTAACACGGAAGGACGGCGGAAAAAATAAAAAATATTGATCAACAGCTTGTATAAAGTGCAAATACACAAAATGAATGACGAATACCTCATAATAATCAACATCAAAAACAAGGCTCTATCGCTGTAATTTATATCCTGGGAATAAATAATAAAACTTGAAAGCGAAATAACAAAGCTAAAAATAATAATACTCGTAGTAAATTGCTGAATTTTAACGATTATCTTGTCATGAAGTTTCATATATATTAGTATAATATAGTATGAAAAAATTTATAATTACCTTCTTTTTCCTGATAATTCTGGGCGGAGTGGGATTTTTTATCGGCTGGGTACAGTTTTCTGTCCCTCCCGGCTCTTACGGTATTATTCATTCAAAAACCCACGGTGTAGACCCTAATATCGTAAAGTCAGGTGAATTCCGCTGGGTGTGGTATAAATTGATACCCACAAACGTACAGGTATCAGTCTTTAGACTTGAAACTGTAAAATCTACGCTGGATTTTAACAGTTCCCTGCCTTCAGGAAACATTTATACCGAATTTGCCGGGCTTACAGCAAAAGATTTTTCATGGAATCTCAGCGGAGAAATATCATTTAATATTGATCCTGACAAATTAATTCCGCTTGTTTCTCAAAATAATATCATAAGTCAGGAAGACCTGGACGCGTATTCGGATGATATAACCAGAAAAATAAGAGTAATAATACTTAGAACGCTTACTTCCATTGATACAGACAGCGCACGGTTGGAGAAATTTCTGTCCGGAAGCCATGATGCGGAAATGGAGCGTGAAATAATAAACCGTTTTCCTGAAATACGCGATTTTTCATTTGGTATTATTTCCGCGTCTTTTCCTGATTTTATCCTTTACAAGCAGGTTCGTCTTTTATATGAGGAATTTCTTTCCATGCAGCGTGACTATGTTACGGCGGGTTTTGCAAAAAGGGCAGAAACCCATATAGAAACCCAGCTCCGTTTCGGAGAATTGGAACGTTACGGAGAATTACTTACGAAATACCCGATTCTGATGGATTATCTGGGTATGACTATGGGTAAAGGGGAATAGTAACCCCTGTATACCTATATTTGTTGTTGAATTAACATACTAATTAAGGTATCCTGAATGAGAGAAGGTATTTTTAAGGAGAAATTATGCGGAAAGCAGGGGTTATATTACTATTACTGCTGACATGTTTACCATTCCTGCTTGTTGCACAAGAAGATGATGATCCTGAGTGGGATTATTACTATAATGATATTCATTCCAAAGGGGATCAAACCTTTATAATTTCACTTGGGACTGTATTTCCAACCGTTTTTATGAATGAAGGCAAAAAAATTGAACATAAATTCAGCCCTCCTGTCGGATTTACCGGATCTCTTTCATACCATTATTATTTTTTTTCAAGTATATTTTTGGGCGCAGAAGCCGGCTTTATGATTCTTCCTACAGTGGGAAAAAATACATTATTTATGATTCCGCTCGGCGCTAAAGCCGGGTATCAATTCAACTACCGGAAATTTGAATTTCCCGTTTCTCTGACACTGGGAGTATCATGGCACAGGTATCTAAATATGGGTTATTTTGGTTTTTACATGAAGGGCGGCGGAGCGGCTTTTTACAGGGTCAGCAATTCCTGGTCATTTGGTCTTAATACTAACTGGTACTGGTTTCCGGAGAGAACAGGCATAAAGAGCAATAACGTACATGCAAATATGCTCGATTTAACACTATGCGCAAGGTATCATTTTTAATATGCGGATAAATATGAAAAAACAAATATTATTAAAAATATTTTTTACTTTTATTATTTTAACATTTGGTTCCTGCAGCGACCCTATTTTTAAAACTATTTCTCAGGAAGAAAAGCAGCTTGAACCGCATATAAAAGGTTCTCCGACTAATTTTGTTGTTTTAAACGGCAATATGTATGTTGGTTCGGGAACAACTTTGTACAGATATAAAGGAACAAATCCAAGCAACCCCGCTATAGGCAGGTGGGATGATATTCCGAACGTTGGAAATAACGGAAATATAAGACAGCTTGCGGCAACCAGTACCTTTATGTATTTATTATGCGGAGAATCCGGACGAAATGTTTTAAGAAAATCAAGTAACGGCAATAGCTGGGCTAATGTACATGTACCTGATGATATTTTAGTACAGTCAGTTTATGCGGCAAATAACCAATTGTTTATCGGAACCGGCAATTACAGTTCATATTCCATTTACGAATATGATGGCAATAATTTCACTTTTCTTATAAATTCTAAAAATATGTTGCTTAACGGCGTGGCTTATGACTCAAATAACTCAGTATTTTATTTAATTGCAAAAGATATTGATGCAGAAACCGGAAACATTTTTAAATATACCGCCGGATCACTGCCGGAACAAATTCCCAGTAGCAATCCTTTCATGGGTATAATATCTCTTGGAAACTCAATTGTAGCTATTTCTAGAAATGGCATATTGTGTAATATAGGGCCTAATATTTCTCCAGGTCCTAGGTTAAACGGCGACGGCAGCAGTGATAAACTCGCCACAGGCGCACTTGAGATTTGGACTGATCCTAATACTTCACGCAAGCTGCTCCTTGCCGGAAGACAAGATAAAATGAATTATTCTGTCAACTATCTGCAGGGCTATCAGGAACTTGAGTTGGAAAACGGTAAAATAAAAGCTGGCGCCGCTTTTCGTGATCCGGGATTACATTCTTTAAGCACTGTTGATAATAATGCGTCCTATAAAACCAATATGGAAAAAAACCCTGTTAATTATCTTTATCAAGACAGCAGCGATCATATTCTTTTTGCATCCACACAAACAAATGGCGTATGGTCGTACCGTCTGCGCGGTGATAGATGGTTATGGAACGCTGAACAATAAGCCGTTTTCCGATGAACGAGCTATTCAATGATAAAAATAAGTCAGGCGATAAAAGCCCTCTTGCAGACAGAATGCGTCCCCGCTTTTTGGAAGACATTATCGGCCAGGATCATATTGTCGGGCAGGGCAGGCTTCTGCGCCGCGCGATTCAGGCTGACCGTCTTTCGTCCATAATACTCTACGGCCCGCCGGGAACAGGAAAAACATCCCTTGCAGCAGTCATTGCCAACACGACAAGGGCGGCGTTTGAAAACCTTAACGCAGTCCTTTCCGGTGTTAAAGACATCCGCGAAGTAATAGATCGCGCGGACGAACGATCAAGGCTCTACAGCCAGAGAACTATACTCTTTGTTGACGAAGTTCACCGCTGGAACAAAGCCCAGCAGGACGCTCTTCTTCCCTGGGTAGAAAACGGCACTGTAATTCTTGTAGGCGCCACAACGGAAAATCCGTTTTTTGAGGTAAACCGCGCCCTTGTAAGCCGAAGCCGGATTTTTCAGCTTAAATCGCTGGGAAGCAGCGAGTTAATGGAAACTGTCCGCCGTACTCTTGCGGATAAAGAACGGGGTTACGGCAAATGGAACGTTCAATTTGAAGAAGGCGCTGTTGAACACCTTGTGGAAATTGCCGGCGGAGACGCCCGCAGTTTGTTAAACGCAATTGAATTGGCGGTTGAAACAAGCGTAACTCCGTGGCCTCCGGCTGAGGGAGCGGAAATACGCATATCAATGGAAGCCGCAGAAGAAAGCATTCAGCGCCGCGCTTTGCTTTACGACCGCGACGGTGATTATCATTTTGATACAATAAGCGCGTTTATCAAAAGCGTGAGAGGAAGCGATCCGGATGCGGCGCTGTACTGGCTTGCAAAAATGGTACGCGCCGGAGAAGACCCTAAATTTATTTTCAGACGCATGATAATCCTCGCAAGCGAAGATGTCGGACTCGCGGACCCGTATGCGCTTTCCGTGGTTATTTCCTGCGCACAGGCTTTTGAACGCATTGGTTTTCCCGAAGGCAATTTTCCGCTTTCTCATGCCTGCCTGTACCTTGCGACAGCTCCAAAGTCAAACACTACCCTGGCCTATTTTGACGCGCAAAAGGAAATTGAACGTGAAGATGCCGAAGTACCCAATCATCTAAAAGACGCAAGCCGGGACGCCGAAGGTTTCGGCCACGGAGAAGGTTATGTCTATCCTCATGCTTACCGCGATCATTGGGCGGCGCAGCAGTACCTGCCCAATTCACTGAGGGGCAGAACTTTTTACATTCCTTCGTCAATCGGCTATGAAGGAAAAATACGCGAAGAAGTTTTACGAAAACGCGAACTGCAGGCGGCTATTGTGTTAGGTGACAATACTGAAATCACAGGCGAGCTTTTATCATGGTCGGCGGCGGCAAAAGGCAGGGAAGGCTGGTTTAAACGCCTTGAATCCGGGCGAAGCTCACTCTTACTCAGCGACTGTAACGCTGTTTTTTCAGCCGCTTCTCCTTCAAGACAGGATCGCGTTCTTATTCCGCTGGCTAATGACGGCCTCCTGCTTTGGGAAAGCCTTCGCCGCTGCCCCGAAGGTTTGTCCGCAGCCATTGTAAACAACCATACCGCAAAAGAAGCGCTTGAACGCTACGCTTCCGTGCTTGACAAAACCGATAAGCCGTTAATAGCGGTAACAGAAGAAATCCTCCCTGATGAACAACAAAGCGAAGAATGGTTTTCCTGCTCTCAATTTGACCATATCTTAATGCGCAGCCCGCGATTATCCGCTGCTCCCGCAGCACTTGCGGATAAGGCATATCCTCTTTTGGCAAAGAGCGGAAACTTTATTTTGCTGTCTTCACCGCCGCGTTTGGGAGAGCGTATTTCCCGTATACTTGCGGATCAATGTAAAAGGCAGGATTTGGCATCCTTGCTTGAACAAGCTGAAGAAACCTTTTTTGAAAATACAACCGGCGCCGGTCTTTGGGATTCCGCGGAACTTGAAACAGCTTTTACAGAAAGAAATTTTTCGGTAAAGCTTAAGACGATAAATCAAAAAGAAGAGCGCTTAATCACTGAAAAAGACCTTACCTCATGGTTTAATACGGACCAGTCCCGCTGGGGATCCTTTATGGTGAAAAATCTTGAAAAAACGGTTTTTTCAGAAGTCAAAGAAGCGCTTTCTTTAAGAATTACAAAAGGACCCGTTCTTTGGCAGTGGAAAAGTATTTTATTAACAGCAGAAAAATAAAATCCCAAAAATAACAATTATGTGTTAAAATCAATATATACAAATAAAATAATTATTCTTTTTTAGGAGATAATAGTGAAAACAATTACTAAAAAGAAAATAAACGTAAAATCCTCTAAAAAACCAACAAAAAAGACAAAAATAACAAAAACCGCGCAAAAGGTAAAAAAAACCGTATCTGTAAAAAAAACAATGAAAAAACCGGTTAAAAAAACATCGGCAGTAAAAAAGTCAGCGGTAAAATCGGTAAAGAAAACAGTCGTTAAAAAGACAACGGGGAAAACCGCAAAGAAAACTGTTGTATCAGCAAAAAAAACAACCGCAAAACCTATTTCCGCGAAAAAACCGGCAGTTTCAAAACAGTTAAATACAAAAAATGCGCCTGAAAAGAAACCCGTAGCAGCGCCTGTTCAGCAAAACCTCGGTCTTCCTGACGGCAGCGAATACCAGCAAACAGGTTTACGCCGCCCATTGATTGTATTCCCTAAATAAGGATTTGCTATTACCCTATTGGAAATATTTTCAAAAAAAATATTAAAGTTTAGTACTCAACCAGCCGACAATAAAAACGGCAAGTTGTCAATTAACGGAAAAACCGCGGATTTCCGGCGTTGTTCAATCTGTCAAACGGGGGCATGGATGCTCCTGTAAAAGTTCAAGGAGGATCTTATGATCATCAATCACAACCTGAGCGCAATGTTTGCGGACAGGTCCCTCAAGGTAACCCAGGTTTACATCA
>JAITFK010000015.1 GCA_031281555.1 Treponema sp.
TTTTAGAGGTTTTCTTAACCTATGAAGAAAATCGCACTACACTAATTCCTTATACTACAATGAGTTGCGATTTTCTTCGTGGAACCTCTGAAAACCCAAACAGGGTTTTTAGAGGTTCCTTACTCCTGCATAAGCTGACGAATTGTTTCAAGCTGGGTTCTAAGCCTTGTAATTTCCTGGTCGCGCGCGGTATTTGTCGCCTGTAGGGCTGTATTGGCTGCCTGAAGGTCTGTAATAGTCTTATTAAGCTGAGATTTTTCAGTTTCCAGCGACGATATAGCCTTGTTTTTTTCCGCAACATTTGATTCAAGAGAGACAACGGATGTGCGCAGAGAAGCGGCAGAATCTTCAAGCTCTTTAAGACGGCGCGTTTGGGTTGTACTGCCGGAATTAAAAGCGTCAACGGTTTTTTGCATTTCCGCTAATGTTTCCTCAAGTTTTACGTTTTTTTCGTATAATTCAATTCCGTCAGCGTTTATACTGCGGAATTTCCGCATGTCATCAATTACAGTGTCCATGGAAGAAATTGTTTGGTTGTAAATCTCCTTCCTTGCCTGATACGCGCGGATTGAAGACATTGAATTATTATTGCAAAAACTGCGTAACCCCTCGATAACCTGCGCCGCTCTGTCGTATTGTTCGTTATGAACAAGATCGCTTACGGACGCAAGACCGCCCGCTATCTGAGCGTCAATCGCGGCGATAATTTGCTGTTCGTTTGTCAGGCGTTCAAGCTCATCAGACGTTGCCTGCCTGACCAAGGCAAATTCCCTTGTTCTCTCATCAAGCTGGGAGCGAAGCCTTGCTTCCCTCGCACGGGAATCTTCTAATATTCTGGAACGTTCTTCCTGCAACACGGAAAGCTCCTCCCGGTACGACGATTGAAGAGCAATAAGCCTTTCCTTTGTAGCAAGCTGTTCTTCGGTTAATTCCTGCGCGCTTGACTGTAACTGAGCAAGCTGGGCGTCTACTTCTTCAAGGCGGGAAGAAATAGAATTTATTTCCGTATCCTTTTCAGCGATTTTTTGCTCCGTGTCCTTGCGGATTTCTTCTATAAGCGCCTTTTCCGTCAAATTATATACAGCGCTCCCCATTCTTTCCTGAATATCCGCCTTCTGGAAAAAATTTATCAGTAAAATCACTCCGGCGCACAAAATAACCAAAGCCGAGATATTTACAGCTAACGGTAAAAAAGCGCCGCTTTTTTTCGCCGTTATTTTTTTTTCTGAAAAATCAACATCGGCGGAAAGAGAACGCCTGTTTTTTTCAGAGATTCCGTTAATCGCCGAAAGTATTTCTTCCTGTTCTTCCCGTGAAATTCCCGAGGCAGCGTCAAAAACAATATCTTCGTTATACGTCATTCCAGCATCTCCCGTCATGATTTACACTCGGCTTTTTCCGCTTCCTTTGCCGAAAGCCTTATACCCCCCGCTTTAAGGCCGCGCACATTGTAATCCTGAGCTTTGAAATTCTCGGATAGAACCTTTAAGCGCGGCTTCGAAACATAAAAGATCGTAAATGAAAATTTAGGACGGGTATCTATGTGTAAAACCTGCGCGCCGTCCGGAACAAGGAAATAATCCTTGTTTATTATCCAGCCTTCAATTACGCAGCGTTTAATGCAGGGAAAACCCGTTTCTTTTTCTTTAAAAATAACTGTAAATACAGTTTTAGCAAGCTCGTCCTTGTCCGCCGCGCCAATCCACCACGCGTCAGCGCCGACAAATATTTTTTCGGGAAGGTCTGTTACAGTATACATTCCGTTTTTTCGGATAGTAAGAATTCTATCAAACGGGGAAACTTCCGCGTATTTTACCCCTGAAACATTTGTTCCAAGATAGCCCGTTTTCGCGTCGTATTTTAACTCAACATCGCGTTTTACAACTTCCTTCGCGACAACTTTGTCAAAAAGCCCTACCTGGGTTTTTCTAGCGCCGCGCCCAATCTCCTCATTTGCCTTTATTATTGTGATAATACCCTTAAGATACGAAACCGAATAAGCGACAATACTTTTAAGATGCGCGTTTATCTCTTTAATCCGCGCCTCAATCTGTTCCATCTCATCGCGCGCCTTGTTGATGTCGTATAACGAAATTCTCCGTATCGGAATACGCAGAAGGTGCTCGACATCGTCTTCCGATATGCCGCGCGGGCCGACTTCTTTCATAAACGGTTTAAAGCCGGCTACAACCGCGTCCTGCACGCCCTTGGCGGTTTTCATTTTCTCGATATTTTTATAAATACGCTCTTCGATAAAAATCCTTTCCAGCGTGCGCAGATGCAGTTTGTCAAGAAGCTCCTTTTTTTCAAGCTCAAGCTCTTTTGTCAGTATTTTTACAAGCTGTTTCGCGTGGAATTTGATTATCTCGTCAACCGTCATAACAACAGGAAGACCGTTCTTTATTACAAGAAGGTTTACCGAGATTGACTGCTCGCACTCCGTAAAAGCAAACAGCGCGTCAATTGTTTCCTGCGCGTACACGCCGCGGGCAAGTTTAATTTCAATTTCAACCTTGTCGGTTGTAAAATCGTTAATACCTTGAATTTTTATCCTGCCCGCCCTCGCGGCAGCGTCAATGCTGTTTATAATACTTTCAGTTGTGGAACCGAAAGGCAGTTCCGTTATAAGAATGCGCTTGGGGTCGGAAGTATCAAGCTTCGCGCGTACCAGCGCCTTGCCGTTTCCTCCGCTGTACTCGGAAATATCGACATAACCGCCTGTCGGAAAATCTGGGTACAGCTCAAATTTTTTCCCGGTAAGGCAGGCAATTTCCGCTTCCAGAACTTCTATGACATTATGGGGCAGAATCTTCGTTGACATACCAACCGCTATCCCTTCCACGCCCATGACAAGGACTACGGGGATTTTAGCGGGGAAAAGCAAAGGTTCGCGGTTTCTGCCATCGTAAGAATCCGCCCATTCGGTTAATTTAGGGTTGTAAAAAATATCTTTGGCGAGCGGAGTAACGCGGCATTCGATGTAACGCGGCGCTGAGGCCTCATCTCCCGTGTAAAGATTGCCGAAATTCCCCTGCCTGTCGATAAAAAGCTCCTTATTGGCAAGAACAACAAGCGCCGGGTTAATAGAAGCCTCTCCGTGGGGGTGATATTTCATGCAGTGGCCTGTTACATTGGCGACTTTGTGGAACTTACCGTCGTCCATCTCGAAAAGAGAATGAAGAATGCGCCGCTGGACAGGCTTTAGACCGTCTTCAAGATCGGGAATTGCCCGATCTTTGATTACATACGAAGCATATTCCAGAAAATTACGGTCGAAAAGATTTTTTATGTAAGCCATTAATATACTTTATAACGGCGCGGCGTATGGGGTCAATACGAATGAAAACAGTAAAAATAATTTCTATTATCCATATCTTTAGAGCCTATCCGTTATTTAGTGCAAATGAAGTATTTTGTTAATAAAAAGACTGCTCAAAATATTACTTATGGGACAGTTTCCTTCCTTCCCTGCCGGTCAGCGCGCCGAACCCTTCGAGTCCCGCATTTGTCAGTTCTTTTAAAATTAATTCTGAATAAATATTTTTTTTACTAATGTTATTTATTTGACAGACGCGGGACTCGAACCCACCGCCTTCAGCTCCGGAGGCTGACGCTCTATCCACATGAGCTAGTCTGTCTTAAACTTGTGAGGGAATACCTCACAAGCTTAAGTTAACTTGATAAAAGCTCAAGTGTCAATTAGGGCGCTTACTCCTTTAATTATGCTTCACCCTCGGCAAGAGTGCAGATAGCCTCCGCCCATTTTACATATTTGAGTTTCGCAAGATCATAAACGGTTTTAACATTAAAAGCCTCTTTAAGAAGTCTTGCGTCGCCTTCACTGACTCCGGCAATAGCGTCTACCGGAGCTTTTGCGAGTTCCTTAAACGACATTTTCTCGTACTTTTTACATACAAATTTGTCTACGTTCATAAATCTCTCCTTGCTTTACAAGATAGTTTTTTTGAAGTATACACTTCATGTTTATAAATATAAAAAAATAAAAATAATATGCCAATAATTTTTATTCTCAATTAACAGTTTTATATATAAAATATTTGTGTACAATTAATTTTAAAAGGTTTATTTTTCACTAAAAGTATGCGTAAACATAGTTGTTTAGAAACTGCGTATCAATGATACGATGTTTCTAAACAACTTCCGCTAATAAAAAGCATTTTTGTAGGGCTTTAGCCCGAAAAAATGCAAGACTTATGAAACAACCAACCTCGAACCAAAGGTTCGCGTTGTTGAACAAGTCGATTACTCGGCGGTGTTAAAAATTGTTTTGCCAAGCTGTGAAGACGAAGGATCAATGTTACTTCGGTATTTTTCTACCGAGTGTTTTTCATTCTCAAGTTCTTTAAATGAATAAATCATTTTTCCGTTTTCAGTCTGTTCAACTTCAACATTAGATATTGCGCCGAGTTCCTTGATTACCCTCTCACCGGCTGCGGCGGTATTTTCTGGACGGCATTCATTAATGTTTGTAGATAGTTGATTTATGTCAATATTGTTAGGTGAAAACCATATTTTCCCGAAAGCGATGCGTTTATAGTTTGAAAGTTTAATATTGTTATTCTCTTTTTTTTCCGCAAAATACCTGCATGCGGGAATGAGCCAGAAAAAAAGAGAAAATACAAACGGCACAATGCCGAGAAATACAAAGATCAAAGAAGCCGGATTGGATGTAATAAACTTAAAAATAATATGGGTAAAGGCATAAAGGTATGACGCGGACTGATATTGAATTTCAGTATTTAAAGAGCCTGTAACAGTTGAATGGTATAAAAAATATAAGCCGAAAATAAGGTTTACAGCGTTAATAATCACAAACCATGTATTCATGCTTTTTGAGTTAGCGGAAAATGTTTTAAGGCGCATTACAGGCGGCGTAAGTTCCGAAAAAGTTTTTGAATCCGCGCGTAACAGCAAATCATCAAAACGATAAACAATATATCCTTCTTCCGTAACTTCCGGGCTTCCGCCGTATTCGGAACAGAATGAAAGGATTGATTTTTCAGCTTCCATGCTGTTTTCTCCGGTAAAAGCCATATATTCGGCAAGCGATATGGTTCCTTTGTTTGACTGTATATATGTAATTATCGCTTTGCTTATTTTTTCTTCCCAGCCACTGTTGGGATCATCCTCGCCGAATATAAATGAAAATATCGCTTTGTGCATCGCCCGTTTTGATTCTTTTTTTTGAGTAACGCTTCCGTATCCGTAACGGGGTTTTGTCAGTTCAGAATAAAACCAGATGCGCCAGAAAAGGCTGAAAAGGTTAGGTCCGTAAAATGTCGATCTCCTGTTACTGCTTGATGATTTTGACTGCGCCGCCACAGAAATAAAAACGCTGGCCAGAGCAATTGCCAGAAAGAGCAAAAAATAGCCGATCAACATTACCATTGTCCAGACTTTAAAAAGAAAAATAAAAGCTGATTTTGCCGCGCGGGCAATTTTTCCCGCGGCTTTTTCTATAAAAACGCCGAATCCTCTGTAACGGCTTAAAAAACCGTTACTGAAATCATAGAGAATTTCGCCGGACTGCGTTACCTGCAAATGGCCTGAGTATTCATCGGCTGCTTTCGGCAGAAGCTCCCGGACTGTAGACAGCGGCAGCGCTGTATCAGCGCAGATATCCGCAACAGTAGCGCGCTTTTTGCGGCGTTTCAGTGAATTGACAATTTTCAGATAATTGTTATTATCACTCATCAGTTAATGATATTACTGAAAAAAACCTGTAATTTCAATATTATGTCCGCTTGTCAAAAAAAAATAAAGCCTGTATAATAACTTTGTGATGCTCGTTTGCAGAAAATTATTAATTCAATTTTAAAACCGCCTTTAACGGCGGTTTTTTTTTGCGGGAGGATTAAATGTTAAAAGGACGATCCTTGGTAGAACCTGAGGATTTTTCGATTGAAGAAATGGACAGTCTTTTTTCACTCGCCGAGAAAATTGAGAAAGACCAAAAATATCTTCGTGAAAGCTGCCGGGGAAAACTTCTGGCGACTCTTTTCTTTGAGCCAAGCACAAGAACGCGCCTTAGTTTTGAAGCGGCAATGCTGCGTCTCGGCGGAAGCTGTCTTGGATTTGCCGAACCCGGTTCAAGTTCCGCGTCAAAAGGTGAAAGCCTCGCCGATACAATCCGCATGGCGGCTTGTTACGCCGACGCTATTGTCATGCGGAATCCCAAAGAAGGAGCCGCTCTTTTGGCTTCACGGTATTCAGATATACCTGTCATTAACGCCGGAGACGGAGGACATCATCATCCTACACAGACATTAACTGACCTTCTTACCATAAAACGGCTGACAGGCAAAATTGAAAATTTTACCATCGGCTTTTGCGGAGACTTAAAATTCGGAAGAACTGTACATTCCCTGGCGAAAGCTCTTTCACGCTACAATAAAATAAAAATGCTGTTCATTTCGCCGTCAGAATTGGTTCTTCCCGATTATATCAAGAGTGTTTTAAAAAATAAGAATGTTGAATTTGAAGAAAGGGAAAACCTTGAAAAATCAATGCCGGAAATTGACGTACTGTACATGACAAGAGTTCAGCGTGAAAGGTTTTTTAATGAAGACGACTATATCCGCCTGAAAGACATTTACGTATTAAACAGCGAGAAAATGGCAGCCGGCAGGGAAAATTTGATAGTGCTTCACCCTCTTCCCCGTGTCAATGAAATATCAATAGAGGTTGACGCTGACCCCAGAGCGGCTTATTTCGCGCAGGCTAAATACGGAATGTATGTCCGTATGGCGCTGTTGTCGTCAATACTTGGTGTTGTATAAGGAAGTTAAAATGTTAAATATTGAAGAAATAAAAAACGGTATAGTAATCGATCATATAAAAGCGGGACTCGGAATCAGAATTTTTAACTGGCTGGGGCTTGATAAAGTACCGTACACGGTCGCTTTCGTAGCGAACGCAACATCTGACAGATGCGGCAGAAAGGACAATATAAAAAATGACAATACAATTTCGATAAATCTTGACGTTCTTGGGCTTATTGATCCCAATATAACCGTAAACATAATCGAGAATGAGCACATAACAAAAAAAATAAAATTACAGCTTCCGCAAAAAGTGGAAAATGTGCTTATATGTAAAAATCCGCGCTGTATAAGCTCGACTGAAAAATATGTTAAGCATGTGTTTCTTCTTGAAAACATAAACCTTCGCACATACCGCTGCGAATATTGCGATGAAATTATTTCCGCCGGAGATTTTAAATGACCATACCCGCCGTCGACAGATTATTTGAGGCTGCTGCTTTAAAGGGTCATGTCTGCGCAGGACTTGACACCTCGGTTGATTACATTCCCGCTGATGAAAGGCGCAAAGCCCAAAACGACGCGGAAGCGGTACTTGCATACAACAAGGCATTGATTGATTCAACTTATGACATTGCCGCCTGTTACAAAGTACAGATTGCTTATTATGAAGAAATGGGTACAGCCGGGCTTTACGCCTATGCCAAAACTCTTGAATATATCCGAGGTAAAAACTGTATTGTTATTGCCGATATAAAGCGCGGTGATATCGCCGACACCGCCATGCGTTACGCGAAAGCCCATTATTCAGGAGAATTTGAAGCTGATTTTGTTACGCTAAATCCGTACATGGGAATGGACTCTCTCGAACCGTGGATTAATAAAGCAAAAGAGAAAGGCAAGGGCGCTTTTATCCTTATGAGAACGAGTAATCCGGGAATGAAGGATTTTGAGTACCTTGAGCTTACTAACGGAAAGCGTCTCTACCATGCTGTAGGAGACAAATTGTCAGAACTTGCGCAGAGTTATACAGGTGAAAACGGGTACGGGCTTTTTGGAGCCGTAATGGGCTGTACTGAAAGAGAGGAAGCAGCGGACATCAGAAAAAATTACCCTGATCTTTTTTTTCTTATACCCGGTTACGGCGCGCAGGGCGGGGGCGCGGCGGATGCCGCTCTTCTTCTTCAAAACGGAAACGGAGGCGTAGTAAACGCTTCGCGTTCGATTATCGCCGCTTGGCAGAAAGAAAAACCTGAAAACACAAGTAATATTTTCGCCGCACAAGCCGCCCGCCGCGCGGCAATTAAAATGAGAGATGAAATTTTGGCGGCAGCAAAATCAATTGTATAAAAACAACGCTAAATCTGTTTTTTGTTGAATAAAATATCAATTATTGTTATTATTTATATTGATTCGTTTTTTCTTTGGAGATAAAAATGTGTATTAACAATAATGCGGCTTCTCATGTCTGTGAACTTAGTAAAAATATACATATAAATGATGAATTCTTCATTCTTCACTTTTACTGGACAGGGCCTTCGCCAAGCGCAGGACAATTTTTTATGATAAAATCTGAACGTACTTCAGTTTTTCTTCCCCGTCCTGTCAGTATTTTTGAATATAACGAGTCTCAAAAACTTGTCAAATTCCTCATCGCAAAACGCGGCAAGGGTACGGAAGAACTTTCAATGCTGAACACCGGTGAAAAAGTAAGGTTAACAGGCCCTCTTGGTAACAAATGGGCGGATTTTTTGCCCGAAAACGGAAACGCGGCGCTTGTCGGCGGCAGTGTCGGTGTCGCTCCTCTTGCGGCTTTAATAACGGAAAAACCGGGATTTAATTTTCATTTTTACGCCGGTTTTAAGAACGGGTTCAGGGAAAAAAAAGATGAAAACTCATTTTTAGGCGGCGCAGTAAACGCCGTCAAACTTGTTATTTCCGCCGAGGACGGAAGAAACGCCCTCGGAGGCCGTATTGTGGATTATATTTTTGAACCGCAAGCTTACAATGTCATATTTGCCTGCGGTTCCGTCCCCATGATGAAGGCTGTAAAAAATAAATGTGAACAGAAAAGAATTCCCTGTTTTCTTTCTCTTGAAAGCAAGCTAGCCTGCGGTGTCGGAGCCTGTCTTGGCTGCACGATTCGCACAGTAAAGGGGAACCAGCGATGCTGTACCGACGGCCCTATTTTTCCAGCGGGAGAAGTTTTATTCAATGAGTGAGATTAAATGAGCGACGCGTTATTTGAAACAACGGAAAAAAAGCCGGATCTTTCACTCAAGATCGCGGGAGTTCATTTCAGGAATCCTGTTATCGCAGCTTCGGGAACATTCGGCTGCGGAAAAGAATACGCTCCTTTTTTTGACATATCGCTTCTCGGAGGCATCTGTTCAAAAGGGCTTACCATTACGCCAAGGCCGGGCAACACGGGAATCCGTATTTGGGAAACGCCTTCCGGTTTGTTAAATTCAATCGGGCTTGAAAATCCGGGCATACCTGTTTTTTTGGAAAGAGACCTTCCCTATTTAAAGCAGTCAGGCGCGGTAATTATAGCGAATCTTTCAGGAGCTGAATCAAGTGAATATATCAGAGGAGCCGAACTTTTAAATGAATCGTCAGTTGACATGATAGAATTAAACATCTCCTGCCCGAACGTTAAGGCGGGAGGAATGGCATTCGGCCTTGATCCGGGAACTGCGGCCGCTCTTGTCGCGGCGGTAAGGCGCGTATGCGTCAGTAAACCGCTGATTGTAAAACTTTCACCTAACGCTCCTTCCATCGGAACTGTGGCTCTTGCCTGTATCAGAGCCGGAGCGGACGCTCTTTCGCTTGTAAATTCATTCAAGGCAATGGCAATTGACGTAACTAACAAAAAACCTGTTTTTGATTTTACAACATCGGGGCTTTCCGGGCCTGCGATAAAGCCGATTGCGCTTCGCATGGTTTGGGAGCTTTACGATACTTTAAAGGAATCAAACATGCAGGTTCCTATTATCGGTATAGGCGGCATTTCATGCGCGAATGACGCTCTTGAATTCCTAATGGCCGGCGCTTGTGCTGTTCAAGTAGGTTCCGCTACGCTTGTAAATCCGTATACAATGACGGATATTATCAGCGGAATAATTCAGTATATGCAAAATAACGGTATTTTTCAAATTGGAAAAATATCAATCAGGAATTAAAAATGAGTGAAGAAATCATTAAGCTGCTGCGTGAATCGGGGGCAATGCTTGAAGGGCATTTTCTTTTAAGCTCAGGCAGGCACTCCGATAAATATTTTCAATGCGCAAAACTTTTACAGTATCCGGAAAAGGCCCGCGCCGCGTTTGAGCAATCCGCAGGTTTAATAATTGACGACATTAAAACAGGTAAAATAAAGGTTGATATTGTCGCAGGGCCGGCGATGGGCGGAATAATCGCGGCGTGGGAAATAGGCAGACAGCTTTCACTTCCCGCTATTTTTACAGAGCGTGATGAAAACGGAATTATGATTCTGCGCCGAGGGTTTGAAATTAAGCAGGGACAAAATGTTCTGATTGTAGAAGATGTCGTTACTACAGGAAAATCCTCTCTTGAGTGCGCCGCCGCTCTTGAAGCGGCAGGAGCCGTGATAACAGGGCTTGCCTGTGTTGTTGACAGGCGAGCGGAAGGAGCTTCAGATATTCCCTGGCCGTTTTATCCCGCCGTTAAAGTAAACGCCGGAAACTGGGAATCTTCAGTCTGCGAATTATGCAAGAAAGGAATACCCGCCGTTAAGCCGGGTTCAAGGAAAATTTCCTGAAGAATATCCCGTTTTATTCAACAGTATTTATCAACGATGATATTGTTGCAGTTAACAAAACTTCGGGTATTTCAATCGGCGGCGACAGATGGGATGAATCCAAAGAAAGGCTTGACAGGCTTCTAGAAAAAGAGCTTGAAATACCGAAAATCTACACAATCCACAGGATAGACAGGGATACTTCCGGTCTTGTCATTTTCGCAAGAACAAGGGAAGTACACCGCAGTCTTTCGGTTTTATTTGAACAGCGGAAAATAGAAAAACGTTACATCGCTATTGTACACGGGCGGCCTTCATGGAAAGAAACTGTGTGCGAGCTTCCGCTTGTCCCAAACGGCAATAAAAAACACATGACGATTATTGATAAATACCATGGTAAGAAATCTCTTACTCATTTTTTATTAATTTCGGCGACGGGCAATTATAGCGTTCTTGAAGTAAAACCTGAAACAGGAAGAATTCACCAAATAAGAGTACACGCCGCGGCTCTCGGACATCCTGTAGTCTGCGATAATCTCTACGGAAAGGAAAAACCTGTTATGCTCTCTTCAATAAAACGCGGCTGGCGGGGAGACCCTCTTGAAGAAAGACCTATACTGGCAAGGCTTGGTCTTCACGCGCTTGAAATAAAACTGCCCGACGGTCAAATTTTTTCCGCTCCTCTTGCGCGTGATATGTCGGCTCTTGTAAAACAAATGGGAAAACTTTAAATACGGATTAACGTTATTCAGTTTTTCTTCGCTGAGAAATCAACCTGCGGAATTACAGGAACGGACTTGGACGCGGCCTTGTTTTGTTCCATGATTGCGTCAAACACTTCCTGCCTGAATACTTTTACTTTTTTGGGAGCGTCTATACCTATACGGACCTGATCGCCGCGTATTTCTATAATTGAAACGGAAATATTATCGCCGATTACAACTTTTTCATTTACTTTTCTCGACAGTATCAGCATGTTATTTCTCCGTTCCGCTTAACTCGGCGATAATGTCATGCCTTGTCTTCCAGCGGACATCGGAAAGAATAGCCTGAATTCCTTTCATGTCCGCCCTGTTAATAACAAGAGGCCCCTGAAGATTAGCTGTCATCGGATTTCCGCCCTGCGGAATTGTAACAATGGCGAATATCAGCGCGTTTTCGGGAGAATTTATTCCGATTTTCGAAAGTTCTTCATTGGCAATATTAACTTCATAATCGGGACGGAAAAGAAAAGGATTTACAAGAATAAACGCGACATCCTGCTCAATAACGGATTGAAGCCAGAAAAAAGGCTCTTGTTCCGCATCCAGCAAAACATAATCATTGTAATCTTCAAAACCAAAAAGACCTTCGGGAAAATTTATTTTTTGCTTTTCATCAACGTCAATTAACCCAAAGGCCTTTGTATTTACTTTCATTGTACTTCTCCT
>JAITFK010000038.1 GCA_031281555.1 Treponema sp.
CACTTGGCAAGAGGTATTGATTTTGTGCTTCTGCACTCGGGAAATCCGGAGCAGGCAAGGAAAAATCCAAAACGTCCCAATTTTTTTAACAAAGGCTTTCCGCATTTTTCGCAAATAAACTCTGTCTGTTCATCTAGGGTCCCTTTATAGGACTCAATATTTTTTGTAACTTCATCAACCGTATTTTTAAAAGGATCCCAAAATTCACTTATCATCTGAGGCCAGCTTATTTTGTTCTCTTCTACATCATCCAGTTTTGTTTCCATGGAGGCGGTAAAATCAGCGTCAATATAAGCGTAAAAATGCTCAACCAACACATCATTAATCAATTTGCCGAGAACGGTAGGGACAAGCTGTTTATTGGAGCGTGTAACATAATAACGGTCAAGCAGAACCGAAATAATCGGCGCGTAGGTTGAAGGCCGTCCAATACCTTTTTCTTCAAGAGTACGCACAATTGAAGCGTCAGTGTAACGAGGTGGCCCCTGTGTGAAATGCTGTTCGCTTCTGAATTTTTCTATTTTAACAACATTTCCGGTTTTTAAAGACGGATAGGTATTTAAATTTTCTTCTTTGGAAGATAAAAGCTTAATAACCTTATAAAAACCCTTTTCTGTAAGTTTAGTTCCGCTTACGCGGAAAAGCCCTTCGTCACTACCTGAAACTACCTTGATATCGGCGCTGACAGTCCGGCTTTTTGCATTGTTCATCTGACTTGAGATAAAACGTTCCCAGATGATTGTATAAAGTCTTAATTGATCTTTTGTAAGGTAATCTTTTACATAATCAGGCGTATACTCAGTATATGTAGGCCTTATCGCTTCATGCGCGTCCTGTGCGTTTTTGCCTACGGTGTATTCAACAGCTTTCTCCGGCAATTCGGCAGGATAATTTTTTTCAAGCCATGTACGCACATCTTCAAGCGCGGTTTGAGAGATACGAACGCTGTCTGTACGCATATAGGTAATCAGACCGACCATTGAAGAGCCTATATTTACGCCTTCATACAGCTGCTGAGCAACCTGCATGGTTTTACGTGATGTGAAATTAAGTCTGTTTGCTGCCGTCTGCTGAAGCTGTGATGTTGTAAACGGGGCTTTAGGCCTTATTGTCTTTTCTGTTTCTCTGACATCGGAAACAATACATTCCTTGTCATGAATCATTTCTATTATTGCCTTGACTTCGCCCTCGTTTTTTAAAACAGGTTTGCTGTTATTCCAAAGTACAAGCTGTGCGGTATAATTTGTTTTCCCCGACTTAAAATCAGCTTCCAGCGTCCAGTATTCATCGGGGATAAAATTGTCTACTTCTTTTTCACGTTCACAGATAAGGCGAAGCGCTACAGACTGGACACGCCCGGCGGATAAGCCGTTTTTTACTTTTTTCCAGAGAAGAGGCGAAAGATTATAACCTACAAGTCTGTCCAGAACACGGCGGGCTTTTTGCGCCGATACTTTGGCTTCGTCAATTGTACGCGGATTAACAACAGCTTCTTTAATTGCCTGCGGCGTTATTTCATTAAAACTTATTCGCTCTATAGGCACTTCTTTCGTTTTTGCAGTGATAGCGTTTCTTAAATGCCATGCAATCGCTTCGCCTTCACGGTCATTATCGCATGCCAGTAAAACCTTTCCTGCGTTTTTTGCGTCTGTTTGCAGTTCTTTCAGTATACTCGCTCTTCCGCGTACTGTTATGTACTCAGGCTCAAAGTTGTGCTCAACATCAATTGCCGTTCTTGATTTCGGAAGGTCTATAAGATGGCCCATTGACGCTTTTACGTTATACGAAGAACCCAGATATTTCCCGATTGTCTTTACCTTTCCGGGAGATTCCACAATCACAAGAATCTGTTTTTCTTTTGGTTTTGAGTTTATCTTTTTTTTCTTACCGTCTTTTTTCACTTTTGTTTCCGCTGCCATATTACGTCCTTATATCTCAATCTTAAGAAAATTTGCCATTGAAAAGACAATATCACTTACTTCTGCGCCTGAAAAATCCGTATTTCCGTTGTTATCCGAAACTTTCATATTCCATTTTTTAAGGATATCATTCCCCGAATAAATAATTTCCGCTCCGTCCTGCGCAAGTTTTATAGTTCCGCGTTTATCGTAAATACCCTGCTTTACTCCGCTTGAAGAAGTCCAAAGATCCTTACCGTGTTCATGCGCAAAATCTGCTGTTATAAGGGCTCCTGACTTTAGCGGCGCTTCCACAATTAACACACTTCGCGAAAGAGCTGAAATAATCCTGTTCCTCGCCGGAAAACTCCACTTGCTGGGACGCACACCCGGAGGATATTCCGAAATAAGCGCTCCTTTTGAATCAATTATCTGTCTTGCAAGATGCCTATTTATTGATGGAAAAATCTCATCGACTCCCGATCCAAGCACCGCGTATCCCGGGACACCGCTTGCAAGGTTTCCCCTATGCGCCATTGAATCAATCCCAAGAGCAAGGCCTGAAATTACGGATATTCCCGCTTTTCCGGATTCGAAAGCCAGTTTATATGCCTGCGCTGAACCTTCCGGGCTTGGTTTTCTTGTTCCCGCCATACCAAGCAAAGGCTTTTCAGGATCGGGAAGAATGCCTTTATAAAAAATTACCGTCGGCGGATCATATATTTCCCTCAATAATGGCGGATAACTTACATTTATATAAGATACCCATTTAATTGAACGTATTTTACATATTGTGTCTATTCGGTCAGCTTTATCGCGAATATCGTTGATATCCCAGTTTTTATTTATCTTCCGCTTAAGCATTTCTTCTATATGTTCTTTCGACAATATCAATATATCTTCTTCACACTTGAATAAATTGAGAATTCTGATTTTTTCTTTCGCCGCTAATCCGGGCATAAGGGAAATAATTAAATCCAACAATCCGCGTTCATTCATAAAGCCTCCCCTGAATAATATCTCTGTTAATCAACGCTTCTTCCCTTATCTTTTGATCTTTTGTACGGGAAATAATTCTGTCATATTGTTCAACTGCTTTGATAAAGTTTTCAGTCATATAGTACGCTCTTGCAAGAACAAACATTGCCGAAACATCATAAGACTGTATTGTCAGATAACGTTCAAGATACGGAATCGCATCCTGCGGCCTGTCAAGCTCAAACACATAAAGAACAGAAAGACCGTACATTGGTTTTGTATATGTAACGTCAATTTCCAAAGCGCGCAGATAAGAAGCTTCGGAAAGTTTATAATAACGTTCTCTTTCTCTCTCATCGGCTGCAGAAAACCCGACTAATGATTTTGCGATATTTGCGGCGGAAACTCCGGTTAAATAAAAGAGAATAGCATCTTCTGTATTATAATAAATTGCCCTTTCAAGAGCTCCAAGCGCATCATTATGCAAATTTTTATCAGCAAGACGAATGGCAAGAATTTTCCAGTAAACGCCTGTCTGGGCGCCTTCTCTTACGTTCCGCTCAATTTGATCTTCATATAACGCTATTGCCTGTCTTAGTCCTTCAATTGTTTCAGGCGGTCCCCCGCGCGGACTTAATTCCGCAATGCGTTTTGCAAGTTCCCTGCTGTATTTTCCTGCTTGATTGCGGTACATATAGTTTATCAAAGCCACTGTAACAGCAATAATAATAATCGCAAGAATAATTTCTTTTAATCTTTTCATATTATTCTCTCACAGATCCATTATATTAAGTTTTGGAAGAAAACGTCTGTGATTTTCCCTAAGAAGCCCGACATCAACATGGGTATAAATTTGCGTTGTTGAAAGATCAGCATGACCCAAGAGTTCCTGAACAGTCCGTAAATCCGCTCCTCCCGCAAGCAATGACGTAGCGAAACTATGCCTTAATGTGTGAATATGCGATGAAATTCCCGCAAGAGAAGCCCATTTCGCGTAATTTTTCCAGATACCCTTTCTTGAAAGCCTATTTCCGCTCCTTCCTATAAAAAGAGCGCCGCTCTTATTGGTCTTACCAGCCAATTTCCCGCGAGCCTCATTTAAATACTGGCTAAGCCAAACCGCGGCCTCCTTCCCAAACAGCACAAAGCGCTCCTTGTTCCCCTTTCCCCTGACTTTCGCAATGCCGCCTTCAATATCAATATCCCTGATATTAAGTTCCGCCGCTTCTGAAACACGAAGACCCGCGGAATAGATCAGCTCAAAAAGACACCTATCTCTTAAACCTAAAGGATTTTTTATCTCAATTTTATTTAAAAATCCGTCAATTGTTTCTCTGTCCATGACTTCGGGAAGATTTACCTTTCGTTTGGGACTCTCAATTACCACTGCCGGATTTTCTTTTACCAGTCTTTCATCCATTGCAAATTTGAAAAAAGAACGCAGAGCGGATATTGCTTTTGCCGTGGAACGGGAATTGATTTTATCAATATTACGGCGCATCGCAAAATAGTTTGAGAGAACTCCGGCGTCTGTGTTTTCCAAAGATATTTTTACCGTATCAAGAAAATCCAGAAAATGCCGGATTTCAAGACGGTAACTCTCTCTTGTTAACACAGCGCGGCGTTCTATTGCGGCAAGCCGCGAGCAAAATCTGTCAAGCAGTTCAGTATGTTCCAATTTATCACTTCTCCGTTAATTCCAGTTGTTTTCCTTCAGAACGGGAGATGTAATTTCTAAATACAGAAGGAACATCCAGGTCATCCTGATATTCTCTTTGCGGCAGATAATCAGGGCGTTTTGTTCTTTCAACCATTCTCATAAATTCATTGTGGTCAATAAAATCAAAATCGGATGTTTTTACTGCATCTTCTGCCTTTTTTTCTATGTATTCGGTTTTTGAAAAACCTGTAGCGATTACCGTTATCTGAATATTACCTTCCAATTCAGGATCAATGCGAACTCCGTGAATAATATGCACGTCAGGATCGCATTTTTCTTTTATTGTTTTTATTATATTCTGAATTTCAACCATAGTAATATCTTTGGAACCTGCAATGTTAATCAAAACACCTGTAGCTCCGTCAATGCTTGTATCTTCAAGGAGGGGGTTGTCTATCGCATTTTTAACGGCATCAATAGCCCTGTTTTCACCGGAACCAAAGCCAATACCCATCAGTGCATCACCTCTGCCCTTCATGATTGTTTCTACATCTGCAAAGTCGGTATTTTGAAAACCTGTTTTTGTAATAAGCTCGGAAATTCCTCGAACTCCGCGGCATAAAACCTCATCAGCCAGTAAATAGGCATTATCATATGAAGTTTTACTGTCAATAATTTTAAACAAATACTGGTTTGGAATAACAATTAACGTATCTACTTCCTGACGTAATTTTTCTATTCCTTCTTCGGCAAGCCTCATCTTGTAACGGCCTTCATATTCAAAAGGAGTAGTTACAACCGCTATGGTAAGGGCTCCAAGTTCTCTTGCTATTTTCGCTATAACAGGAACGGAACCTGTTCCTGTTCCTCCGCCCATACCCGCTGTAATAAAAACCATATCGGCTCCTTCCAACGCTTGCGCGATAGCTTCCCTGTCTTCAATAGCGGCTTGTTCGCCTTTTTCCGGTTTCCCTCCGGCTCCGCGTCCGCCCGTTACCTTGGCGCCGATTTGTACTTTAACCTCCGCTCTGCTTTTGTTGTAAAGATCCTGGCTGTCCGTGTTAACTGAAATATAGTTAACTCCGTAAAGATTGTTGTCAATCATGCGGTTAAGCGCGTTTGCTCCGCCGCCGCCGGCCGAGATTACCTTAATAACTGCAGGTAAAACCTCTTCACAGGTTGTTTTTTTATCCTGAATAACCGCTTCCTGCGGTTTGAACGGGATAATTTGCGACTGTATTACTTTTGATTGTAATACACCAGGTCTTTCCTGTACCGATAGAACGTTCATTTTTGTTCCCCCCCATTAAAATATCATTATTAACTGTCATAAAATCCGGATCTTTAATATTAGTTCGGATTAAAAACAATTAAAAAAATTCTTCTCTAAGCCATAATTTTAGTTTATCAATAACATTGCTTTTTCTATCAACCTGCCTTGGTTCAGAATCATATTCCGCCGCGTCTATTCCGGATCTTTTCTCTCCTTCAAGCGCAAGCCCTATAACTGTAGCAAAGGAAGGCTTTCTGTATTCTTCAACTAACCCTCCCAAATTTTGCGTTGGTATCGGACTTCCAATTCTCGCAGTCAGTTTTAATATATTATTCGCAAGTTCAACAACACCTGTCAAATCAGCTCCGCCGCCTGTCAAAACTACGCCGCCCCCGAGAGGACGAGGAATATTCAGCGTATCAAGATGTTGTTTAACCATTTTAAATATTTCTTCCATCCGCGGCCTTATTATTGTAAGTATCTGTGAACGCGGAATTGACATCGGCGGCCTTCCTCCGATTCCGGGTACAATGACAGTCTCATCGTCATCTAAAAGTTCATTCCAGCAGCAGCCTGCGTCAATCTTAATTCTTTCCGCATTGTCCATGGAGATATTTTTAATAATTGATATATCGCTTGTAACCTGAGCCCCGCCTGCGGGAATTGTATATGTAGAATACGGAGTTCCTTCAACATAAACAAGAACATCCGTAGTACCGCCGCCAAGATCGATTAAAACTACGCCAAGATCCATTTCGTCCTGCGTAAGTACAGCCCGTCCCGCGGCAAGTGTTTGTAAAATTAACTCATTGATTCTGAATCCGGCGCGGTTTACGCATTTGATAAGATTTTGCATGCCTGTTACCGTGCAGGTAATTATATGCACATCACACTCAAGACGTACTCCGATCATGTCAAGCGGATTCCTTATTCCCTTTTGATCATCTACCTTAAAATTTTGCGGGATTACCTCAATTATTTCCCTGTCTGTCGGTATTACTACAGCTTTCGCAATTTCAATTACGCGGTTAATATCATCCTGACTGATTTCCCTTTCTTTCGTATCTTTTCTTTTCCCGGAAACTCCCACAACGCCGCGCGAATTTATTCCGTTAATATGGTTACCGCCAATCCCCGCCCAACAGCATGTAACTTCAAGCCCGCTCATCATTTCCGCGTCTTCAATAGCGCCGGCGACAGCCCGTAGAGTTGCTTCGATATTAACTACAACGCCCTTTCTTAAACCTGTTGATGGACGTATTCCTGATCCTATAATCTGAAGGACGCCGTTATCGTCATATTCACAGACAATACAGCGTACGAATGCGGAACCTATGTCAAGCGAAACTACAATTTTACTATTCATAAGGATTTCTCCCTTACCCTGTATGACCCCATGCCTGATCTTAAATCAATCTCTGCCGGCTTTTCGGAACTGTCTTTGAAAACATCCAGCATCAGAAGCATATACCTAAGTCCGTCTTCCGTGAGATTGTTTTCCATACGCACCATGATTGAGCTGTGAACAGGGTAAAGTATAATATCAAATCCCTCCCAGTCTTTTTGCTCAATGCGTATTTCAGAAATAGCGGATAATAATTCCGGTGAGGAACGCGACAGTTCAAAAAGACTATCGACTAACGGAACAAGTCCCGAAGGAAGATGCATGCCTAACTTAGGATTTTCAAAACCTGAAAGAATTGGAAGGGTTGTTTCCTTCAGATCATCTCCCCTCTTGAAAAATACACCGCGCTTGTCAACAAAAAGCAGCGCTTGTTTCGAACCATTATTTACAAGAGTTACAGCGGCAGCCTGCCTCGGAGTTATGAAAACAGACAATTTATCGGGGAAACGTTTAATAACTGTTGCAGAATCCACTAGAATGTGGCTTGTAAGTTTTTCCTGTACTTTCTTTGCATTGGTAGAAACAAACGATGAATTTTCATCAAGATTCGCAAAGCTTAAGATTTCATTACGGTTTAATCCTGTAATTTCCTGAACTTCAACAGTTGAAAAAGGGACAAACGGTGTTACGCCAAACAGCCAGATTAGTTCCGCTGCGAAAATCACCGCCGCTATTATTATGAGCCGTTTAAGGTTCTTTTCTATTTTAAACGAAGACTTTGCCTTTTTACCGAAATTCCCGGAAGAAGAAGCGCCTGTAAATACAGTATCAGAAGCGTATGAAAATTCAGAAGCCATCTTTATCCTCCGGACTCTTGTAATTAGACATTGTATTTGAAATAGTTGCGTATTTATCTTCATTTCCAGCGACATTCGCAATTAGTCCTGCACAGATTAGCGTTGTCGCAAGTGAAGATCCTCCGGCTGAAAAAAAAGGAAGCGGAATCCCGGTAGCCGGCAATGCGCCCGACACTACGGCAATATTCAATAACACCTGCGACACGATAATTGTCGTTAATGAAGCGGCAAGAAGCCTTCCGAACAATGATTCACATTTCCATGCAGCTCTGTATCCCAAAAATGCAAAGGCTGTAAGGATAGCAAAAAAAAGGATTATACCGATAAATCCGGTCTCTTCAACATAAGCGCTGAAAATAAAATCCGAATGAATCTCGGGAATACTCGCTATCTTGCGTGTTCCTTCTCCTATTCCCTTCCCCCATAATCCTCCTGAAATAATAGCGTCACGGCTCGCATTTACCTGGAAACCTGCTCCAAGCGGATCCCACTCAGGTTTTATGAAACTTACAAGACGTCTCACTCTGTGTTCTTTTGTAAAAACCAAGAGTACGGCAGCAGGCATTATCATCGCGAGGGCCGCCAAAAAGTAGCGGTAACGCATTCCGGCAAGGAAAAAAATTACCATCGCGTTAAACACAATAAATACAGCGGTAGAAAAATTATTTTGTATATAAATCAATCCGAAGAAAAGCCCGGTTATCAGTACTGGCGGCAGTATACCTGAATAAAAATTATCAAGATTACCTGCTTTTTTATCCAGCAGATGAGAAAGATACAACGGAAGGACAAATTTTACCATTTCCGACGGTTGATATGAAAAAGAAGCTATTTCTATCCAGCGCGACGCGCCGTAACGTTCAACACCTATTCCCGGAATCAGCGTAAGAATACAAAGAAAAGCTGCAAGCCCTATAAAAAACATAATAAATTTACGGAATTTTTCAAGGTTGATTTTTGAAAAAATAAAGAATAAAACAATACCCGCTCCGCCGAAAATTAACTGCCTGATAATAAAATAATTACCATCACCGAAAAACCGCAGAGCAAACGCGTAAGACGCCGAATAAAGAGTAACAAGACCTGTCCCGAATAAAAGGATCACACATAAATAAAAGAGATGTACTGTTCTTTTGTTTCTCATTTGTTCAGCTTCAAAATGGTACACTTATTTCTCCCTATTGAATTTTCAGCGTTGAAAGGGCAATAATCGCGAAAAGCCCGCCAAGTATCCAAAAACGTATAACAGTTTTTGTTTCAGGCCATCCCATTAGTTCGTAGTGGTGATGAAGCGGCGCCATTTTAAAAACCCGTTTTTTCCGCAGTTTAAAAGAAACTACCTGTATAATTACAGATCCAATTTCAAGAACAAAGACTCCGCCGATTACAAGAATAAGAATTTCCTTTTTTGTAATAAGCGAAATAACAGCGATTACTCCTCCGAGCGATAAACTGCCTACATCTCCCATAAATACTTCCGCAGGATGCGCGTTAAACCATAAAAAACCCACACAGGCGCCTGCAGCAGCAAGACAAAAAACCGTTAATTCGCCCGCCAGCGGAACATACGGGATTCTAAGATATTCGGAATAATCTATTCGGCCTGTAATATATGAAAGAACGGCGAGCGTAAGAAAAACAACAATTAAAAGCCCCGCTAAAAGGCCGTCAAGCCCGTCTGAAAAATTAACCGCGTTTGATTCACCTACGACTAACAAAATCGCAAACGGAATCCATAACCAACCCATGTCAACAACGGGATTCTTAAAAAAAGGAATATAAAGAGCTGTTGTATTCTTATCCCCGGTAAAATACAGAATTAACACAACAGTTATCGCTACTGCGAACTGCCCTGCCAGTTTAACCCATGCTTTAAGCCCGGCCGAATTATGACGCGTAACCTTAAGATAATCATCAAAGAATCCGATCGCTCCAAAAGCGAGGAAAGTACCCATGATTATCCAAACCATACGGTTATGAAAATCCCACCAAAAAAGCATTGACGCAGCAACAGAAAGAATAATCAAAATTCCGCCCATTGTAGGCGTACCGCTTTTCGCAAGGTGAGTCTGCGGACCGTCTTCGCGAATGGATTGATTTACCTTCAGCCTGCGTAAAAATACAATAATTTTGTTCCCAAGCAAAAAACATATTAAGAGCGTCGTAAGGGCCGCAAACGCTCCGCGAAATGTCAGGTAGGTGAAGATATGAAACGGAGTAAAATATTTTATTAACGGCAGTATAATTTCACGTATCATTGCATTCCCCCGGTAAGCATTTCACTCAACCTTTCCAAAGCGCAACCTCTTGAACCTTTCAAAAGGACAAGATCATCTTTTTGCACATAACTATCAAGGGCGGAAGACAATTCATCAATGTTTTCCGTATGGAAAACATCCTTCCCTTTTGATTCCAGAACTTGAGCTGTTACGGCAGTTTCTCTTCCGAAAAGGAACGCTCTGTCCGCCTTTGACTCCGCAACAAGTTCTCCCAATTTTGTATGAGCAGACGCTGAGATTTCACCTAACTCAAGCATATCGCCTATTACAAAAATCATTCTTCCCCGGCAGTCAAGCGAATTGCAGAATTCAACGCTTTTCGCCGTAGATTCAGGATTAGCGTTGTAACAGTCGCGGATAACAGTTGTGCGGCCTTTAAGAATCTCAAGCCTTCCGAAAAGCGGCCTTACTTTTTCCAGGCCTTTTTTTATCGCGTCATTACTGACATGAATTTCTTTGGCAATAGCGATTGCGGCCATAGCGTCATGGAGACTGTGTTTCCCCGGCAAGGCAAAATGGATTTTCTCTCCGGCCCATGTGATTTCTGTTCCTTCGAGCCCAAGACTGCGCGTTTGCTCAAGTTCATCAAAAGTATCAATTCCGTAAAAACTAACTCTCGCATTAACGCCGTCAGCAAGAACATTTGAGTATTCATCATCCTTTGGGATCAATGCGGTATCGCTTTTGCTTAAAAAATTAAATATACATTTTTTTTCGTTAAGTATGTTCACTTTACTGCCGATGTGTTCGATATGGGCAGTTCCAATATTTGAGATTAACGCAATGTTTGGTTTTAGTACATTTGCAATTTCACGAATTTCACCTTTTCGATTCATACCAAGCTCAAATACACCTACTTCATGGTGCGGACGCACTTTAAATACAGATAACGGAAGCCCTGTTTCCGAATTTAGGTTTCCGTCGTTCATTACGGTATTTTTTTCACATGAAATAATTGATGATGCAATTTCTTTTACAGTTGTCTTGCCGGAAGAACCTGTAATCCCCACTTTCACAAGGTTATTAAATTTTTTAAGATAAACTCTGGCTGAATCCTGCAAACCTTTCAGGGTATTTTCCACTACAATTAATTCCTTTCCTGTTTTTTGCGCGAGATTTACAAGAGCAAAGCTGTCAACTTTAGAAGATTCTACCACTGCGCCGCATGCGCCTAAATTAAACGCCGCGCTGACAAAACTATGTCCGTCGCTGGATTTGCCGTTTAATGCAAAAAACAAACAGCCTTCACTGACATTACGCGAATCAATAGCAACTGAGGAAAAACAGGAATTTGACGAAAAAGAAATATGGCGGGCTCCAATCAGGCTTGACAATTCACCCATACTCATGAGATCAAAATCCATTCCCCTTCCCTCCCGCTATTTTTACCTGGAGCAAATGTTCAGGAGGTATCTTTTTTAATTCAAGCTGATACCTGGCTATTTCTTCTATTCTTTCGGCGGATGAATATTCTGCAATACCTGCTATTAGTCTTTTATTACTTTCGACCCATTCTTCCTGTGTTTGTTCAAGGAGAGAAAGCTCATTTTCCAGATTTTGATACCTGTTTGACTGCCAGACAAGAGAGGCAAGAAAAACCGGAATTGTTAATACCAACAGGTAAAGAAGAAAATACCGTTTCATCATTGACCATCCTCGTCTAAAACTTTTTCTACAACACGAAGCCTTGCGCTTCTGGAGGGAGGATTCCGCTCAATCTCGTCTTTTCCGGGTATAACGCCTTTTTTGGTAAGTATATTGATTGAGCGGCGTCCCTCACATCTACATATCGGCGCTTGCGCAGGGCAGATACAGTCTTTATTCATTGTCCTGAAAAAATTTTTAATTATTCTGTCTTCCAATGAATGAAAACTTATAACCCCGAGCCTTCCCCCAGGCTCAAGGACCCTAAGCGCCGCCTCAAGGAGCGACGGAAGTTTTGACAATTCTCCATTTACTGCAATACGCAGCGCTTGAAACGTTCTGGTCGCGGGATGAACCGGCCCGTATCTGTAAGAAGCCGGCACTGCTCTTTGTACCAGGTTGGCAAGCGCCGAAGTGGTAGTTATTGTTCCGTTTTTCCGTTCATTTACAATAGAGGAAGCAATGCGGCGCGAATAACGCTCTCCCGAATTATTATACAGAAGGTCCGCAAGTTCCTTTTCAGGAAGCCTTGCCAAAATATCCGCCGCAGTCAAACCTTTTGACGTATCAATCCTCATGTCAAGGTATTCGTCCTTCTCGAAACTAAACCCGCGTCCACTTTCCTTGTAATGAAAAAGACTTACGCCAAGATCAATAATAATGGTATCGGGACGTTTTAATTCTGCGGGGTATTCAGCAAAAAAATCATGAGACCAACCATAATAAAAATAAATACGGTTTTTATAGGCCTCAAGTCTTTTTTCAGCTTTGGTGAGAATTGAACTGTCCGCATCAATACAAACCATTTTTAACTCAGGAAATCTTGAAAGAAAATTAATACTATGTCCGCCTTCTCCGGTATTCGCGTCTATCATCAGTTCGTTATTTGACCTTGGAGCAAGAAGATTGAGGGATTCTTCCAATAATACGGGAATATGAATATAGGTTATCATTCTTGTCCCTCATCTGAAAAAAAGTTAATCTGTCCAAACAATTTTTTATGGATATTTTTATTTATAGCCTGTACCTCGTCCATAAAGGCTTTATTAAGTTCCGCGTTCCATATTTCCAGATGACCTTTAATACTTACAATGAGGCAATCTTTTGTCAAATTGGCATAAGATCTTAAAACGGCAGGTATCGGAATACGGCCCGTTTTTGGATCAATTTCCACAGATTGCGCGGTACTTTCATGCTGATAATAAAATGCCATTATTTCTTCCGAGCTTAAGTTCCGTTCTTTGCTTTCTTTTTTGAATTTTTCAAGGAATTTTTCGTATGCGGCAGTTGTCATCACCCAAAGACAGTGTTCTACCCCGCGTGTAATCATTAACATCCCGGAATAATAATCCCTAAGTGATGCAGGAATTACAACACGGCCTTTATCGTCCAGGGTACTCTCTAGAGTACCTTTTTTTGGGTTAATTTCCACTTGATTCCCTGAAATACTAAGATATGCCACTAAATGACACTTTTAGTATCTATCATATCTATTTATTAAGTCAATAACTATTGATAATTTTTTTGAAAAAAAACTAAAAATTCTTAAGAATTACTATACGTTCATGTAGTGTAAATTTTCATTGCGTCGGCTGCACGCATACAGTATTATTTTTCCATGTTCATATGTGAATATTTCATCGTATTTCCCGACGGCGACATACAGGAAATACAGGGACGGCTTCCATTTAACGCTCTTGTAGATATGAACGGAAATGTTTTACCCTTACCGCTTCCTACCAATAAAATGATTGTTTACAAAGTAGACGGGATAAAAACCGAAGAAAAAAAAGGGTCAAGCGAAACTTACCATTTTCTGGAATTACTCAGCGCGGAGGAATTGCTTGAGTACATATAAAAATAAGAAAAAATCTTCAAAAATCGGCATTTTTAATGAAAGTTCTCTGCATCGTACATTGAAGTTTAATTACACCGGCACAGGAGGTAAAACAGAAGTTGAAGTAAACGGGTTTGTCGCAGACGGAATTAAGAAAAACGGCGAATATATAGAAGTTCAAACAGGCAGTTTTGCACCGTTACCAAAAAAATTAAAGGAATTCGTCAAGTACGGCAAAGTAAGGATTATCCATCCCATAGCGCTTATAAAAAAAATAGAAGTATACAGTACTGACGGAAAACTGCTATACCGCCGTAAAAGCCCCGTAAAAGGCTCAAAATGGAATATTTTTAACGCATTAATTCATGCTCCGCAGGTGCCGCTTATCCGAGGCGTAACAGTAGAAATTGTTATGGTTGATATTACGGAAAGACGTATCAAAGACGGTAAAGGTTCAAGGCGGCGGAAAGGAATCAGTCTCAATGACCGTGAGCTTATTTCCTGGCATGAAAGTATTATCTTTAAGAAACCTGCCGATTACCTTCAATTCATTCCTTTTAAAAAAAACGAAAAATTTACAAGTTCTCTTTTGTCAGAACAAGCCGGTATTGACAAATGGACGGCGCAGAAGGCTTTATATGTCTTAACAAAATTAAAAATTGTTAAAAGAAACGGCAAAAAAGGCAATTCGTGGGTGTATACACGTGTGAAATGAACGGCGATTATAAAACAATAATTTCACTATCTTTTAAAAGCGCGGTTTTTTCATACAAATATTGATAACCGCGTTTTAAGGTTTCATCATAGTAATACTTATCCATATGCCAATGTCCGCAAAACCACTGTTTACAGGTTATTTTTTCGTCTATTTTTTCATTTAGCGCGGCTACTTCATCAAAAAATTTAGGCGTTAATCCGGCTCTTATTACATTGTAAATTATCCGGTTTATTCTGCCGGGTCCTGTATGGGATAAAATATAATCAAACTTTTTATGTTTTTCCAACAATAAAAATAAATTTGCTTTTTCAGTTTCATCCCAATATTCACGCTGCCACCAGCTGATATTGGAGCGGCGGAATTCTTTATCAATAGATAAAGCTCCGCCCAGAACAAGGAATCTGTGATTTTCAATTTTATAAATGCTGCCGCGTTTAAGGTATGCCACAAAGGGTTTATCCTGTATCTGAAGAACTTTTTCTCCAATTCCAATATCAACTTCCGGTACATCACTCATGCCAAGGATAGGCTCATGATTTCCCATAACACAAAGTACGGGAAACGGACGGTTGGCAAGCGCTTTATAATTATATTGATCGCCCTTTTCATTTCCCGGCCAAAGAAACCCGGCGTCTCCAAGGATTACGTGGTAATTTATTTCATCGTATTCGATCTTTTTGTACTTATTAATAAGCGTTTTTTTTGTTATAAATTTAAGTTCATCCAGAGCATTGGCATGAAAATCGCCTGAAAACAAAATCGACATTTTTGTCCTTTTTAAATATTCAATATTTTACCCCGGCAAGAAATTTTTTCACTTCCGCAGCGGTAGGTAATTCCAGAACTTTCGCCGCGATTTCTTCAGCTTGTTTTAAAGTGATAGAAGATAGCGAACGTTTTACCGTTGCGACAGAAGCCGCGCCCATGCTGAGTTTTCTTAAGCCCAAACCAACAAGTATGGGTATCGCAAGCCGTTCTGCTCCCAATTCACCGCAGATAGAAATCGGTTTTTCGGCTTTATCAAACGCTTTAATAACATCTTTTAAAAGCCTGAACATTGCAGGATGATAACTTTGATAATATGATTCCACATCGCTGTTCATCCGGTCCGCGGCGCAAAGATACTGACATAAATCGTTTGAACCAATACTCGCAAAATCTACTTCTTTTGCCGCTAAATCCGAAATAAGCGCGATAGAAGGTATTTCTATCATAATACCTGTTTTAATTTCCGAAAAAGCCGCTCCTTCTTTCTTTAATTCTTCCTTTGCAATGCAGATAAATTCTTTTGCTCTGCGGATATCTTCAAGGGAGCTTACCATTGGCAGCATTAGCCAGAGATTACCGTTAACAGAAGCACGTAACGCAGCTTTTAACTGGGTAATAAAAATATCAGATTTACTGAAACAAAACCTGAGAGCTCGGTTTCCCAAAAAAGGATTTTTTTCCTCAGGTAACTCCATACTGGCAAGTTCCTTGTCTCCGCCAATATCAAGAGTACGGATAATTACGGGACGCTGTCCGTAACGTTCAAGGACTCTGCTGTAAGCGGTAAATTGCTCATCTTCATCGGGTAAAGTGTCGCGTCCCATATAGAGAAACTCTGTCCTGAAAATCCCGACAGAATCCGTATAATCCGCCGCCGTTAAATCCATATCAACATTGGAAATATTAAGGCCGATATCAATTCTTACTCCGTCGGCAGTGCATCCTTCTCTGTAAAGATAAGTTTCCGTTATCTTTTTATCGCGAAGGAATATATCGCTCTTTTGCGTATATTTTTCTACTACAGATTCTTCCGGATCTAAAATTACCTGTCCTTCATCAGCGTTAACAACCGCCATTTGCCCGTGTTTTACGGTATCAAGAAGCTCATTTATGCCCAAAACAGTCGGAATCCCGTAGCTTTTCGCTATAATTGCCGTATGGCTTGTTATTCCGCCCGTTTCGGTAATAATTGCCAAAACTTTATTTCTGTCAATACATGCAATATCGGAAGGTAAAAGATCATGAGCGGCAATAATTACATAGTCTGTCAGATGTTCAAGCCCGTCATTCTTTTCTCCGTACCATAACCTTAAAAGCATGGAACGAACGTTATCAAAATCAACTGCGCGTTCTGCTATAAATGAATCGGCTGTTT
Source organism: Treponema sp. (assembly GCA_031281555.1). GTDB lineage: Bacteria > Spirochaetota > Spirochaetia > Treponematales > Breznakiellaceae > WQXQ01. The sequence goes on from JAITFK010000038.1 coordinate 16,633, forward strand.
GCTGTAAAACAACAATAACAGTTTCATAAACCTGATAAATTGCCCAATCCCCTGCCCAATTTTCATTACGTATTTTGGAAGGAATTTCTTCATTAATTACTATATCATTTATTATTTCCTGATAAGCTTCAAAAATTTCCGCTTTTTTGGGATCATGCTTCCGCATAGCGGTTTTAATTTCCGCAAATTCTTCCATAGCCTGCTTTTTTACCAGCAGATAACGATCAATATTTTCCTGTTGTTCCTTTTCAGGAATAAAATTTTCTTTTGGTAGTAGAATATTGTTTTTATATATAAAAATTCTGCCCACCGCAACACCGGGAGCAGCGCATTTTCCGCTAAGTACCATATAGGTAAAAAAAAACTGTCTGATCGCTTACTTATATGCAAGGATCAGACAGCTTAATTTACGGCTTACCAACCGTCTACCATGTCGTCAGGATCGCGGTAATACTCGGAAAACAAGTCAGTTGTCGCTCGCAAATCATCAAAATAAATATAGTAGCTTCCATAAGCTTCCAGAGGATCACAATCAATACGGAACCCCAATACCTTGATACCCATATGGTTGTTATAATGGTAATTCCTTTGAACAACGCCGCTTAAACCATCTTCGGCTTGAGGAGGAATTGTTACCGTCATTCTTTTCCAGCCCATAAAATTGAGCTTTCCAATGTAAAATTCATATTTTCTGCCAAAGAAATCTTCGATTAAAAGTGTAAGTTCATGGTTATAATTACGGCCTGCTACCCATAATGAAACAGTTTTTGTTACTCCCTCAATCGGAATTGGTCTTGTGGGGTAAATGGTAAAGGAATTATATCCCCTGCGAAGGAAATCAATTCTTGTACCAAGTACATACTTGTCGGGAATGTTAAGTTCTGCCTCATCCGGAATTTGCTCTTTGCCTGAGGGGGAACCAGCAAACAGTCTGGACGTTGCATATCCTTCGTCGGAAGATATGGTTGAATGCCAGAAACCGTCATGCTCAAACTTGTCAACAGAAACTTCTTTTAACATCTGCTGAGCGGACTCTATACCAAGCCTCTGCGGATCCGGTGCGCCAACTTCACTTTGCTGGGCATAAATGAAACTGCCAATGAAAAGAAAAATCGCGACAATTAAAAAATTCCTCATTTTTTTCTCCTTAATTGTTTGCCCAGAGTTTTTCTACAATACTGGGATCGGCTAAATCATTGCCATCAAACAAGCTTTCAAACATATCTGTCAGAACCTTAAACTGTTTGAAATAAATATAGAAATTATCAACTTTCTCAACAGGTTGTGTCCATATTCTGAATTTTACAAAAGTTAAAGCAGCGTAAGAAGGCAATATTCTTCTGGACTGCCGAATAGTGGTGGGTATATTTACCTTAAGGTTTCTCCAGCCGGTATAGGAAATATCGCCGAGTTTGAAACTATGAACAATACCCATATAATCACGCACATAAATTTCAATGTAATATTTCAAGTTTGCGCCCCAAACCCACATATCCATATTTTGTACTCTGCCCGGTATCGGTATTTCATACGGGGTATCAGGAGTATCCTTTAATGTGGGATACACATCTATCCAGTTATATCCCTGACGGTCAAAACGGCCGTTTATGCCAAAACTTTTGATAGGAGTACTGTCATTCCCTCTGCCATATCCAAAGACAGCAACCGGCCATGCTTCCACATAAGTTACTAAAGGATATGTTACATCTTTTACCTTTGAGGTAAACCTGCTTCCTACAGCTTTCCACACGAGAGTCGAGTCAGAATCCCCGTTAAAAGACTCTAAAATCTTTGTTTCCAGGCTACTCGTAACATCATCACTGAAGCCTGAAAAAACCGTTATACATGCCCAAACAATCAGGCAGATAAATTTGAAACTACTATGTTTCATCCTTAACTCCTTATATATCCTTATTTTCAATTATATTTTTTTTCAATACCTTTGTCAAATCATAAAGATCGATCTTTAATATATTTTACCCTTATTTATGTATTTTACGCAATATCTTCTTGTCAATATAGCCTTTATTAAGACTAACAAATTTTGATTGTAACAGCCCTTCTTTTTGTCCTGCTATTACCATCCTGACCGCCTCTATAGTCTGCGCTACAGAAGAATCATTAATTAAAAGCACTGTTTTTGCCGGCAGTAAGGCAGGATCTATCCATGAAAAGAAAATTATGGGAATTTCTTCGTTGTTTTCCAGGAATTCTACTCCTGAACCTGCCAAAACTACGCAGGAAAGATCGGGAATTTCAGAAAATTGGATAAAATTGTTAAAAAAAAGAGCCTGCGGCGGATTTTCAAAAAAATTCATTCCCTGTAAAAAAGCATCAGTTGCCTGTAACTGGATTTGCGGATCCATAAAAACGGCGATTTTTCCGTTCTTGCCCATATTAACAGCAGCAGCAGCCATGCCCGCCTTCTGAAATTCAATGTTTATATCTGTTTTATAAATATAGTAATCGCTTAAATTACTTCCAATAACAAAATTGGTTGAAATATTACCATGCCTGCCTTCCAGGATTACGACAGGAATCTCCGGATTTTGTTCACGGTAAATACGAGCGCCGCGGATAAATCTTAACGGGAAAATTACACAAAACGGATTTGACGAAACATCGGTTATCGCTATTCGTACTATTTCATCACTGGCATCGTCGGCAACCAGAACAATACGAACCCTGCGAAACAGTATAAACGATGACACCAAGCTCTCCTGTTTAATTCTCGCTTCTCCATAAAGCGAAATAAACGCGAGATCGGTTATAATTAAAACAGGAGAGCGAGAAAGGTAAAAATAGCCTGGAACCATAAAACCAAGCGCTAAAACTGTAATAATAAGCGTAATTTTGATTCTTATTTTATTTTTCATTGTGAACGACTGAATAATATCATAATATTTTACTTAGGAGTTGTAAATGAAAACAACACTTCCACCGGAACAGAAAAAAAAGGCCGCCGGAAAGGATGCTCCCATACAGTCGGGTTCGCTCGGTGACATTATGTTCGAGCGAATTTGGGCTTTATTGATTGAAGACCAACAAAAAAAAGAACGTTATCTGGATCAAATTGAGAAAAGGTTTTTCCGGCAAATTGAAGAGAACAACAGGCAGCTTGAAGAAAGCGGAAACAAATTTATCCGGCGTATGGAGGAAAAAAGGAATGAATACATAGAAGATTTAGATATCAGCGAAATAATTAACAGTATAAACAGTAAAATAGGGTTAAAAAAGAAAAAAATTATTAAAGGGGATAGTTTCACTGAATTATATAAGAATCTGATTCGTACCAGCATTATCAGCAAATTTGACGAAATGGGATATCATTTTGATGACATTTCCTTAGGCAGACACATTATTGATAAGAAAAAGAATAAAAGGACTGAAATAGATATAATTCTTGAAAATAAAGACTGCATAACAGCGGTAAAAATAATTACAAAACCGGGTAGTAAAAATGTCAATTTACTTTCTTCTCAGTTAAAAATATTGAAAAGTCACCGCAGTAAATATAATGACAAACGTAAAATATACGGAGCTATCGCGGGAGCAGCAGTTGAAAAAGAAGAAAAACAGGCTGCCTTAAACGCCGGAATTTTCGTATTTGAACAGGACGGAATTACAATGAAAGCCGGTATCTCGCAGAATTTTGTCCCGCATGAATGGTAAGGGCATTGACCAAAAAAAAGGTAACATATAATATAGAAAAATCACCAATAAAAGGAGTTAAATAATGACAAGTTATAAAGAGCTTGGTCTTGTAAATACAAAAGACCTATTTAAAAAAGCAATATCGGGCGGGTACGCTATTCCCGCGTATAATTTCAATAATATGGAACAAATGCAGGCAATTATACAGGCATGCGTGGAAACAAAATCTCCTGTAATTCTTCAGGTTTCAGCCGGAGCGCGCAAGTACGCCAACCAGAACATTTTGAAGAATATGGCGCGCGGAGCGGTTGAATATGCCCAGGAATTAGGTTACGACATCCCCATTGTTTTACATCTTGATCACGGCGATTCTTTTGAGATCTGCAAAGATTGTATTGAAACCGGATTTTCATCGGTAATGATCGACGGTTCTCACCTGCCCTACGATGAAAATGTCGCGCTTACAAAAAAAGTTTGTGAACACGCCCACGCACAAAAAGATTATGTCACTGTCGAAGGAGAGCTCGGAGTTCTGGCCGGAGTTGAAGACGATGTTTCAGCCGAACACAGCCACTATACTCAACCTTCGGAAGTTATTGATTTTGTTAACAAGACTAAAGTTGACTCTCTTGCAATTTCCATCGGTACAAGCCACGGACGCGCCAAATTTAAACCCGAACAATGTACAAGAGACGCAAACGGTATCCTTATACCGCCTCCGCTTCGTTTCGATATCCTTGAAGAAATAGAAAAACAAATTCCGGGATTCCCGATTGTCCTTCACGGCTCATCTTCAGTCCCAATCGAATATGTGCATATTATCGAAAAATTCGGCGGTAAATTATCCGACTCTGTAGGTATCCCTGAAGAGCAGCTTCGTAAAGCCGCAAAAAGCGCTGTGTGCAAGATCAACATTGACTCAGACGGACGCCTTGCCATGACGGCAATGATCCGCAAGGTCTTTACTGAAAAACCTGATGAATTTGATCCGCGCAAGTACTTGGGGCCTGCAAGGGACGAGCTTAAAAAACTTTACTCCCACAAAAACAAAAATGTACTTGGATCGGCGGGACAGGCTTAATACCGCAAACATTGCAGATTTAATTTTAATTCTCTGCATTTTACTGCAAAAGGAATTTGAGTAAAGTTTTATGGAACAGATTAAATGGGTCTGGAATTACATGAAGGGAAAAAGAGCCGTCTTTATGTTCGGGCTCTTTCTCACGGTCGTAACAAACGCGATACGCGTTATCAACCCCATGTTGGGCAAACAAATAATCGATGTAGTTATCATAGGCCGCGATACAAGCCCTTTAATAAGATTTCTTGTTATGATGATGATAGTCCAGCTTTCTCGCCTTGTACTTAACTATCTTCAGATAATATTGATGGAGATCGCCAGCACCGATGTTATGACTCGTCTCCGCAAAGATATGTATCAGACTGTTCAATGGCAGGACTATAAATTCCTAAACCGCTTTCCTACCGGAAACCTTATGACAAGAATGACACAGGATCTTGACCGCCTGCGCCATACTGTCGCGTGGGTTTCCTATCAATTTATCGGGGCTATCGCGTTATTTGCCGCGACATTTATTTTTTATCTGTTCTTAAACTGGAAACTTACCCTTTGCCTTGTACTCATTACCCCTTTTATTTTATATATAAGCAGCAGGTTTGTAAAAAAAATACGGCCGCGTTTTATGCTGCTTCGGCAGAAGCTTACAGACCTTGGAACCGCCGTTACGGAAAACATTGACGGCAACCGTGTGGTAAAAGCGTTTGCGCGCGAAGAATACGAAAAAGAAAGGGTTGAAAAACAAAACGCCGAATTCCGCGACATAAGCTGCGAAAACGCTTTAATAACCGCGAAGTATCAGCCATTCCTTGATACCGCGAGCCAGCTTCTTATGGTAATAATGCTTGTTGCCGGCGGTTTCTTCTTAATCAAGGAATGGATGACACCAGGTGATTACATGGCGTTCTCCTCTCTTACATGGGCGCTTTCCATGCCGATGCAGATGTTAGGCCCTCTACTTGCGGATCTTGAGCGTTATACTTCAGCGGGACAGATGATTCGCGAAGTGGTTGAAACACCCAAGGGAATAAGCGATATATCAGGCGCCAAGTCGTTAACGCAAAGACCTACCGGAAGAATCGAATTCAGAGACATAAAACTTACAATTAACGGAAATCCGATTTTGGAAGATATAAATTTTACGGCGGAAGCAGGTTCCACTATAGGCATACTTGGCAGTACGGGATCCGGAAAAACTTCGCTTATAAATCTCCTTGTGCGTTTTTATGAGCCTGACTACGGCGCGGTTCTTTTGGACGGCGAAGACGTAAGGCGTTACACGTTATCATCGTTAAGGCGGAAAATTGGGTTAGCTATGCAGGATGTGTTTTTATTTTCCGATTCCGTAAAAGGTAATATTTCCTACGGCAGGCCGGATTTGGACGATGAAAACATTAAAAAACGCGCTGTACAGTCAGACGCGGATAATTTTATCAATGAAATGTCGGACGGATATAACACGATGGTAGGAGAACGCGGCGTAGGGATTTCAGGCGGACAGAGGCAAAGAATAGCCCTCGCAAGAGCGCTTGCCATAGAACCCGCTGTCCTTGTGTTAGACGACACTACTTCAGCGGTGGACAGCGAGACTGAACATTATATTCAGGAACAGCTTGAAAAACTTGAGTTCCCCTGCACAAAGATAATTATCGCACAGAGGATATCGTCGTTCAGAAAGGCGGATTTAATTCTTGTCATGGACAAGGGGCGAATCATCGAAAGAGGCACCCATGATGAACTGCTTGCGTTAAAAGGATTTTATTACAATATCTGGCTGCTTCAGTATAACGCCGGGCTTGATGCTTTGGAGGGGAAATAATGGCGTTCTTCAGTAAAAAAAGAGAACAAAAAACCGCCAAAGAACAAAACCGCTACGACATGGACGAATACCTTGATGAAAAGGTAAGTTTATTTAACGTAAAGCGCGTCCTAGGTTATTTAATTAGAGCAAAGGGCCCTTTAAGACTGTCGCTGATATTCAGCATCTTTGCCTCAATTTCCGGCCTTGTTGGCCCGCTCTTTATTAAAACAGCGCTTGACGAAGCTGTCCCTAACAAAGATTTCCATCAACTGCTCCTGATGGGAGCGTACCTTACGGCGTCAATTGTTGTAAGCGTCGCTTTAAGCGCCGTGCGTAACATACTTGTAGCGAAGGCGGGTGCGGGAATTATCCATGACATACGCCAGGATTTATTTGCGCATCTGCAAAAATTGTCTTTTAGTTTTTTTGACTCACGCCCGCACGGGAAAATATTTGTCCGCGTGGTTCCATACGTAAACAGCGTATCGGACGCGCTTTCCAACGGAATTATCAACTTTGTAATAGAAGTATTAAATATCTTTTTTATTATTTTTTTTATGTACAAAGTAGATCCTCATCTTGCGACGGTTATTGTTATCGGCCTTCCCCTGCTCGCTCTTTTTATCTGGACGATAAAACCCGCCCAGCGCAGAGCGTGGCAGGCTGTTTCAAACAAGGGTTCAAATATAAACGCCTACATTCAAGAATCCCTAGACGGAGTAAGAGTAACGCAAGCCTTTGACAGACAGGATAAAAATCTTGAAATAATGAACGGGCTCGCTGACGAGCGCAACAATGTATGGATGAAGGCGATTTATATTTCCAATACCGTATGGTGTTCAACGGAATCAATAAGCCAGTTAGTTTGGTCATTCGTCTACATCATGGGTGTTTTCTGGATGAACCCTATGGCAAGTTTCGGAATGCTGCTTGTTATGGGAAACTACGCGTGGCGTTTTTGGCAGCCGATAATAAACCTTGCCAATATTTACAACACGTTTATAACAGCGATGGCTTACCTTGACAGAATTTTCGATACAATAGCGGAACCTGTAACAATTCAGGACATTCCCAACGCCGTGGAATTTCCGTTTGTGCGAGGGCATGTCGAATTTAGAAACGTAAGTTTCAGTTATGACGGAGTCCGCAAAGTACTGAACAATGTCAGTTTTAACGGACATCCGGGACAAAGCATAGCCATTGTAGGTCCTACGGGAGCCGGAAAAACAACCATCGTAAACCTGCTGTCGCGCTTTTACAATATTGAGGAAGGACAGGTATTAATCGACGGACAGGATATAATGAAGGTTACCCTGCACTCCCTAAGAAGCCAGATGGGTATAATGCTTCAGGACAGTTTTTTATTCACCGGAACAATCGCCGACAACATCCGTTACGGGAAACTTGACGCCACAGATGAAGAAATCCGCGCCGCCGCAAGTCTAATAGGAGCCAACCAATTTATAGAAAAACTGCCGGACGGCTATGATACCCGCATAACAGAACGCGGAAGCGGCATCTCCGCAGGCGAGAGGCAGCTTTTGGCGTTTACCCGCACCCTTATTTCCAACCCCAGGATATTGATCCTTGACGAAGCTACAAGCAGTATCGACACAGGCACAGAACAGCTTGTGCAAGAGGGAATCCAGACATTGATGAAAGGGCGCACCTCTTTTATCATCGCTCACAGGCTTTCAACAATACGGAATTGTACGCAGATAATGTTTGTAAGCGACGGTCAAATTGTAGAAAGCGGCACACATGAGGAACTGATGGCTGTAAAAGGCCGCTATTATGAACTGTGCCTTGCGCAATATGAGCAATAATGTAATATGTAAACTAATGGCGTACATATTGCTGCTACTGTCGCTTGTTTTTACCGGAGCATGTAAAAACAATCAAATTGATTCTGTAGAAAGGGAAGAACTGTTTACTCTTGAAGTAGGCCATATGGAAGATCAGATCGCCCTTTACAACCTTGACGGTACAAGGGGTATAAGGCGCACAGGTTTTACGATGAAAGACGGGCAATTTTACATTTCAGACGGTAACGGCGGAAAAATCAGCAGATTTAACTCTTACGGTGATTTATTGTTCATGATCTATAACGAAGAGACTAACCCCCCTCCAATCAGCTTAAAAACAATTATTTCAGGCGAAGAACAGGCGACACGCTGGGCATATTCATATCCTCTTGAACAGCCCGGCTGGATTGCGGTCGATTCACGCAAACATATTTTCGTGGAAGACAGGCTTCCGTCGCAGGCTCACCGCATTGACAGGGAAAGAAATTCACTGCTGGACGGAATAATTTTACACTTTGATCAGGACGGACGTTTTATTAATTATCTGGGATGCGAAGGAGTCGGAGGCAGCCCTTTTCCAAGGATAGTCGCGCTTACCGCTACTGTTAACGACGAGCTTGCCGTAATTTGCCGTCTTCCCGGCGGTTGGGATATATACTGGTTCAATTCTTCGGGAATGCTTCTTTATCTTGTAAAAATATCTTCCTCTGTTACCCCCTCTCTTCCCGACTGGCCGCAGGCGCTCTCCGTTATTGATTCCGTAATGGCCTCTCCCGACTCAAGAAGGCTATTTATGAAGGTGGATTACAGCCGTGATACTTTTGATCAATCCACAAATACCCGTACAGGCTCAGAGCCTGTCAGTTCGGCTATCTGGATATTAAATGTCGAGGACGGTTCCTATTCAGGCATGGCTGAGATCCCGTTATTTGAAATATCACAGAACGGTAATAATATTAAAACAAAGGTATTTTACATAATGCTCGGAGTTTCGCGAAACAGAAAAGCTCTTCTGTACTTTCCGGTGGATACAGGTTATTCGCTGCTTTATGTAGACACACATTCAAATGAACAGCAGCGGAGAAATATTAATTTTTCCAATGATGAAATAAGGTACAACGATTTTTTTCTTTCAACAGAAGGTATTCTTTCGGCAATGCTGGCAGATAACTATAACATTAAGCTTGTATGGTGGCGTACCGACAGATTAATGGGAGAAGCGCATTGACAGACAGTGAGCAGCCTAAAAGGCCGAACGCTAAATACAAATTGAGTAACGAGAACGCCGGAAAGGTAAACGGGGAAGAAAAACTTAACTTTTACTACAGCCGTGAACGCAGGCTGGAAAAAGCGCCTCAGGCTGTAAGGGATCTGTATGACGAGAGTAAAAAGAACCGTTCCGGATTTTTTAAAGTTCTGGTTGCAGACAAACCAAGAGCAATGGTTTTTTTTACAATTTTGATAATGATGGCAGTAATAATACTTCTTTCACTTTCAAATAAAACAAGTAGTTCTTATTTACTTGACGGAAATAAACTGGAAATAAAAGGAATCAAGTATGAGGGTATGGCTATAATGGCAATAAGAAAAGCCAGAAAAAATACTGAAACCGCGTACTCAGGGGCCGTTGATATTGCTGTTTCCCCTGTTGTACAGGAAGATGAAAAATTAAACGTATTCTATCATCGTATATTTTTCAGTCTGGAAAGTGAAGAAGACTACCGATTTACAGTACCCTTTGATTCGCCTGAATTACTGATAGTCCTCCAAACAGAGAAAAAAACCTTAAAAATCAGATATAAACCTGAATAATCAAAAGACATTGTGTTTCCTTACAAGTCCATTGACGAAATCGGTTTTTTTTGATATGTTCCTAGTATGGTACAATTGTATTTTTTATCTATTTTGTGTAATGCCTTGAGCGGGTATGTACTATTTGCCGGTAATGATAATGAAACCCCGGAAAAACCTTTAAGCTTTACGGACAACCCTACTTTTAACCTTGTTCTCGGAATATTAAGCGCCGTTACCGGTGTCTTAAAACTTCTTTCACCTACTGTGGATAAAATCCCAATTCTCGGTGATCTTGTACCTGCGATTGCCGGAATCGCGGCCGGTCTTGTTTTAATCTTCGGCATTTACCGCCGGAATACATCTTCTGTTTCAACATCAACAAATTCACTGGACAGCCTTGCCGGAACCCTCCTAGCTTTCAGGAAACCGTTTGGCCTAGGATTACTTGCCGTGGCTCTTTTACATTTTCTCTTTCCCCAGGCGCTCTTTCTTTAACGGCGATTCCTAAAAAAGATTAATTTTGACAAGAAAACGGGTATCTAAAAACGAAAGCCCTGCGCCTGCTTCGTTGTCAATAACTTTATAATCTTTATTTTCTTTTTTGTATGATTTACCTCTGGTTTTGCCGATACGGCGGTACGCGATATCAAATGAAAAAGCAATACGGTTTATGTTTAGAGCAATATTTATTTTTGGTTCAAAAAAAAGTCCCATGCTTGTAATATCATTATTAATATTTTTTGTTAAAATATGTTCATCCATAGCGTTACAATATGTAAACGGGCTTATTTGAAAGGATAAATCTACAGTAAAAGGGTATAAAACATTTGTCTCAATTTCAAGACCGGCTGCAATCAAGAGCCAGTTTTGTCTGTAATTTATAACATTACCATTAAGCGGCCCCTCCCTTGGGGGATTATAATCTATATAGTAATAATAGCCGTCTCTTCCTGTAAAAGAAAAATGCATCCAACTGCCGCTTAAGAACGATTTTACACAAATAATTGATTTTATGGGAATTGAAACACCGGCAGCGGCGTCCAGAGCAAAAAAACTATTAGTTTTGTTGATATGTCTTGAAATTCTTGTAAGATCGCTGTTTTCCTGAAACATCCAATCGCGATCTTCCATAATTCCTGAATCTTTCGGAAAGCCGGCTTTAAAAGACAGGGAAGAAAAAAAATCAATACCGCGCATAATATCGGCAGGCTTAAAATCCAACTGTAAACCAACATAATAAACAGACTTCATATCCCATTTCAGTTCGCTGTACAATTCAGCTTTTGTTTCTCTTTGTATAGGGTTGGGGTACACATATTCAAAAGCCTGACCGTAGATAAGTCCGGCTTGAGGGCTAACCGAAAATGTGTAACGGTTGTTTCCCGTTTCCTGACTGAATATCGGGTTAATAAAAATATATACACAATTAATGATGACTAAAAAAGCTAAAGCGGTTATATTTTTCATTAATATGAGAATAACGGCTAAAAACATCTTTGGTCAATTGTTATTATTTTTTTTCATAACATCCTTGTGTTCGTGTTTATTAAAAAAAGAAGAAAACCCTGTAATTCCGCCTGAAACATCACCTTTGTCGCAGGACTATATCGGTTACGGGGTAATTACCAATTCATTCACCCACATTACAGCCGATCCTTCGGAAGAAAGCCCTTCTTTGGGTTATTTAAGACGCGGGTCGCTTGTACGCATAATAAGAAGACAGTCCGTAAAAACAGTCAACGGGTTTATTTCATGGGTTCTTATAGAAGATTCGCAGTACGGCTGGTTAAAAGAAGAAGCAATGGATATATACAGCAGTGAAAATCAGGCTAAAACAGCATCGGAGTCGATGACAAGGTGAATCGGGTTATTCTATTCTTTATTCCGCCTGTTGTAGGATGCTTTATCGGATATATTACAAATGTAATCGCGATCAAGCTGCTTTTCCGTCCGCTTAAGGAAATTCGTATACTTGGCGTGAGGCTTCCTTTTACTCCGGGTATCCTTCCAAGGCAGCGTTTCAGACTCGCGCAAAGTATCGGCGGCATGGTGGAGCGAGAGCTCTTAACCGCAGAAATTATCAGACAACGCCTTGCCCGCGACGACGTGCGCGAAAAAACACGGGACGCGATTTCACTTTTTACCGAAAATATTCTTGCCAAATCACCGACAGAACTGCTTATAAACAACAATAATTTTTTGTCTTTAAAAATCTCAGAAGCGGCAGAAAAAATTTATCCTCTGTTTACTTCGCTCATTCTTGAATTTCTTAACCGTTATGAAATCCGCAAAGAAATGGAATCTAAAGGGCGGATACTCTTAAGAAATATTTTTTTGAAACTCAATACTTTTCAACGCTTTTTTATTTCAGCGGGTCAATATGATATCACACTTGAACAAAAAATGCCTGAAATTATAGATGAGCTAATCGATAATGCGCAGGAATTATTAAACGATGCAAGAGTTAAGAAAACCCTGACAGAAGCAATACTTTCCATTCCCGGAAAAAGCAAAAATCTTGCAGCGTTACTTGACATAGGAATGGAAGATAAAAAAAAATTAGACGATTTTATTTTGGATAAATTAATTACAACCGTAGACGAAAAGATTGAAAACATACTCTCTTCTATTGATGTAAAATCACTTGTTTCAGAAAGGATAGATTCGCTTGACATGCTGCGCGTCGAAAGGATTGTCCTTGATGTAATGTCAGATCAATTCAAATGGATAGAAATTTTCGGCGGAATACTGGGGTTTTTAATAGGTTTGTTCCAGTCCGCGCTAGCTCTGTTTTTGTCCACAAAGTAACCGACTTTATGGACAGTCACTAATTAAATCCATTGTCTGTTTGGAAAATAATTAATATAATAGTTGTTTATGGATAATGTTATTTTCAAAGCCGCTGATCTGGATGGGTATTTAACTGCCGATGACAAAGAAAACCTTCTTGCTCTTGATAAATTGTACGGGAAAGCGCTTGAAATATTCCCGTTACTGGAAAAAGGTGAAAAAAACGCGGAAAACGACTTAATAAAAATATACAATGAAATAGGCAATTCACTTGAGAAAATATGCAGTAAAACACCGCAGCTGCATGTTTATACCTTTTCTCCCCCGCAGGAAGACCATTCGGAAGCTTCCCGAATAGTCGCGAAACTAAGAGATATTAAAACAGATAACAAGGAATTCCTTTACTATATACAGCGCACATATGAGATGCTTTACAAGTTTGCGTGGGGAAACATTCCCGGTGAACATAAAAATTATCTTATTGTAAAAACGCCTGTAACAAATCCTGTCCAAAATTACGCTGTTCATAAGATCAACAACGCGGATCACAAAATCGGTAATACTGTAATGTGCGTAATGCTAAGAGGCGCGCTTCTTCCGTCAATGATTATGAGCAAGGAAATTGAAGAATATTCTTCCAACGGTTATGTTACGCCTTTCGCTCTTTTCAAGATAAACCGCAATGAAAGTAAACATGAAAACGACATGGAATACATTCTTAACCTTGATAAATCTTTTTTTAACCTTGAAACTCTTGACGACAAGGATTTGGTTTTTGCCGATCCGATGAACGCGACAGGAGGCAGCCTTGTTACTGTCATCAAGTACCTTCAAAAGTCGGGAATAAAACCGCGTTCCATTTTATTTTTTAACGCAATTTCCGCTTTGAAAGGCGCGCTTAGGGTTGTAAGAGCGCTTGATAACTGCGATGTCTATACACTCTGGATGGACAGCGTACTTAACAATGATGCCTATATAATGCCCGGTCTCGGAGACGCGGGGGACAGGCTTAACGGCAAAGATAACGAAACAAACAGCCGCAATATAATGCAGCTGATTACCGATTACGGAACAGGTATCGCAAATCTATACCGTTCACAACTTCGGGAAATTGAAAATACGGTATTCGGAAACAGAAAATGAAAAAGTTATTGAAGCCGTTGATTCTTATTCTTTGTGTCAAATTTTTAAGCGGATGCGCGGGAATGGCGGCGTCTGCGGAAGAATATTATTCTATCGGTATGGCATATTTTGAGACCGGAAAATTCGAAGAAGCCGAAATGTGGCTTAACCGCGCGAAAGCGGCCGACAAAACAATGGTAGCTTCACAGTACAATCTGGGACGGATCGCGTTTGAGAAAAAGCAGTACAATGAAGCGGCAAAACTTTTTGAAGATATTTTAAAGAAAGACCCGGATAATGTACTCGCCTTGAAAGCCGCCGCCTATACAAGAATTAATACAGGTGATTTTACAATTGCCGAAAAACATTACAAAAGACTGCAGGAACTAATTCCGGAAAGCGCCGATGACGGTTATAATCACGCGCTTATTCTGTACGCGATGAAACGTTACAGCGACGCACAGGAAGTTCTTGAAAATAATTCACTTTCCATGCTTGAAAGAAGTGAAATGCAGCTTCTTTACGCGCGATGCCAAAAAGCCCAAAATAAGATAGAAGCGATAGACAGCTACTCAAATTGGCTTAATAATAATTCAGATGTAAGAGTAAGGTATGAATACGCACAGCTTCTTGAATTTCATGAACTATACGCGAGAGCTGTTGAAGAATACCGTAAAGCCCTTTCTGAAACCACTTCGACAGAGAAAGCTTTAAACCGTGAAATTCGCTTTTCACTTGCAAGAACTCTTTTAGTTGCAGATAACGCAAGCGGCGAAGGAATAACAGAGCTTCAGACTGCTGTTAATGACGGATTTAGGGATACCGAAGCTGTAAGAGAATTGCTTGCAAACGGAAAAATATCCGCCGCTAACAAAGACAGCATAAGGAATATTATTTCAGGTATGCGCTGAGAAATAACGCCGGATGCTTTTGTAAAAACCGCATTTACTATAAACTATATTCCAATGATTGTTTCAATGATAAAGGTAATATTTGAAATCCCCGGCGCCGCCAATATCAAGGAAAAACGCCGTGTAATCAAGCCTGTTATCGAAAAACTGAAAAAACGTTTCCAAATGAGCGCCGCGGAAATAGACCTGCAGGATTCTCTTTCTTTCGCGCAAATCGGAGGCGCTGTAGTTTCCAATTCCAAAACGTTTGGTGAGACCGTAATGCAAAAAGCTTTTAAAATGATTGAAAATGAGACTCCTGTCCGTATTCAGGATATGAGCATTCATTCGGAGGAATTCTAATGAAAAATAATAAGACAAAAAAACTGCTGCCCGCCTTGCTTATTCTCCTTTTTTTATTGATTTTTAATTCGTGTATCGGTTTGTCGATGGATATTCAAATGCGCAAGAACGGCTCGGGAAAAATCAGCATGGAATACCGTGTTTCAAACATGGCTGAAGCAATCGGAAAATTTGACGGGAATCAGAATTGGCCAATAGTTCCCGTAGGCCGCGCCGACTTTGAAAGAAGCGTCTCGCGAATGCCCGGTATCAGGATCGTTTCATTTTCTTCAAATGAAAAGCAGAAGGATGTAATTACCGATGTTACGCTTGAATTTGAGAACCCGCAGGCTCTGTTAAAATTTCTTGATCCGTCAGGAACAAGGGCGCGTTATTACGAGAACAAGCTTGAAATTACTCTTCTTGAGGCGGACTTGAAATTTGACACCGACTTGCTTGATTTAGTACGGCAGGTTTCCGCCGGATACAGTTTCTCAATAAGTTTCAGCGCCGATAGCAACTCCGTAATGACAATTACCGACGGTACAGGAAAAGAAATAAAGCCTCCGGCAGATTCACAGTTTGTTCAGTCAGGCAGGAAAGTGTCGTGGTCAACAAGAATCTCTGAAATCTTCGGTTTTTCAAAAGGGCTCGCGGTAAATATTAACTGGTGAAAAACAGCTAAGAACCTTCTTTCATTCGTAAATTTTCCTGCCTTTTTGATCAGCTATTCCTGTCTTGCGCCAAAAATAAGTGTTAATCTGATCACGCCATTCTCTAGCGTTTAACAACTGCCGCTCAAAGCGGGAAAGTACAGACTCATACACTTCTTTTTCAAGCGAAGC
>JAITFK010000044.1 GCA_031281555.1 Treponema sp.
CTTGCGGCGCATTTGTAACCCTTCATAAGATCAACGGAGGACGCAGTTTACGCGGCTGTATCGGCAGAATGACAGCTAACTTGCCGTTAATAGAAACAGTCCGCCTTATGGCAAGAGAAGCCGCTTTCGGAGATCCTCGTTTTCCGCCGTTAAAAAAGGATGAGCTTTCACGCTGTCAAATTGAAATTTCAGCGCTTTCTCCAATGACGCCCTGCTCCGATCCTAAAAAAGTAAAAGTAGGCGTTCACGGACTGTACCTGAGAAAGGGCGGACGTTCGGGCGTTCTTTTACCCCAGGTTCCTGTCGAACAAGGCTGGAATCTCGATCAATACCTTGATTATATTTGTGTAAAAGCAGGGCTTCCCGCAGGTTCATACAACGCGCCGGATGCGGAACTTTTAACTTTTACCGCGATAGTATTCGGCGAGGAGTAAATACTCATAAGCATGGAACACCGTCTTTTGGATTTTTTTACGCGGGAAGTCGCAGACAAGGCCGGAATAAAATTTTGGGATAAAATTACCGACAGTCCTGTTACAGGCATTGAATACGATTCGCGCAAAGTAAAAAACGGAAACCTTTTTTTTGCCCTGCCCGGTTTACACACAGACGGCAGTCTTTTTATTGACGACGCTATTAAACACGGAGCCTCCGTAATTGTTCACGAAAATGAAAATATAGAGAAAAAAGACGGAATTACATATTTAAAGGCGGAAAGTTCACGTTTTGCGATGTCACCCATATCGGCGGCCTTTTACGGCAATCCTTCGCGTAGCATGTTCGTAACGGGAGTAACCGGAACCGAGGGAAAAAGCACAACTGTTTTTCTTATCTGGCAGCTTTTGACGTTGTTGGGAAAGAAAGCGGGGTTTTTTTCAACTGTGCAGCAATGTTTCGGCTCTGAGGTACGCTATAACAGCGAGCATCAGACCACTCCCGAAGCGCCGGTAGTACAGCGCTTTCTTTCTGAAATGGCGGATAACGGCTGTGAATTTGCCGTAGTAGAAGCAAGTTCTCATGGACTATCAAAATTTACAAACCGTCTTGGAGACGTTGAATTTTCTTCCGCTGTCCTTACCAATGTAACCCATGAACACCTTGAATTTCACGGAACGTGGGAACAGTACAGGGATGACAAGGCAAACCTCTTCCGCGCTCTTGACAATTATAAATACTGCGGCGCTTCCGCTTCCTTTGAGCCATTCGGTGTAATTAACGCAGATGACAAAAGCTGCGGGTATTTCGCCTCGGTAACACGGCAAAAAACATTCACGTTCAGCGCAGCCGGTACAGACGCAAACCTCATTCTTGAAGCTATTGAAAGCAGCGCATCGGGCAACTGGTACATGGTTTTTATCCCCGCCTTAAATGAACGTTTTGAAATAAGGGATACTCTTCCGGGTTCTTTTAACGCACGTAACGTTCTTGCTTCTCTTCTTGTTGTCTCAAACCTGTTAAAACTGCCTGTTAGGGAAATTGCACAATTCGTAAAAAGATTAAAGCCTGTAAGGGGAAGAATGACGGCAATCAACAAGGGACAGCCTTTTGAAGTTGTTGTAGATTATGCGCATACCCCTTCGTCGTTTATAACAATTTTACCGCCCCTGCGCAGCCGCCTTGATAAAACAGGAGGAAGAATAATAAGCCTTTTTGGTTCCGCAGGAGAAAGGGATACCCAAAAAAGAGCTGAACAAGGAAGAATTGCCGCGGATTATTCTGATATTATCATCGCAACAGACGAAGACCCAAGAGGTGAAAACCCAATGGGTATTCTGGAAGAAATCGCGAAAGGCGTCGAAAACCGCGTTTCAGTTTCAAATACGGAAAGACACAAGAATTTTGTCCGCGGTGAAAATTTATTTCTTATACCGGACAGGCTTTCGGCAATCCGCAAATCTTTCAGCCTTGCAGGCAAAGGAGATCTGGTTCTTTTGCTTGGGAAAGGACATGAAAATTCTATTATTTATAAAGATCACGTCATGGATTTTGATGAAATTACAGAGGCGGAAAAAGCGTTAGGCGAAATGGGTTACGGCCTGTAAATAAAATCGGCAGGAGGAAATTATGCCAACTTTACTTAGGAAAAAAATATTTGTTTTGTTTACAGTTTTTCTGTTTTTGTTTTTACAAACAACATGCAAAAATAAAAACCCCTCGCCTGTTACGGCGGAAAAACCTGATATACTGGAAGAACTTGTAGCGTCAATGACACTGGCGGAAAAAATAGGACAGATGACACAAGCCGAAAGGCAGGATATTACAGACGGAGATATCAGGAAATACGCGTTAGGTTCAATATTAAGCGGAGGAGGATCAACGCCTGCGTACAATACTCCCGGAAGCTGGGTTGCGATGATCAACGGTTTTGTTAAAGAATCGCTTGAGACAAGACTGGGCATTCCGGTTATTTACGGTCTTGACGCCGTACACGGCAATTCCAATGCCGCAAACGCGACAATTTTTCCGCATAACGTAGGGCTCGGCGCGATAGCCGCCGGAAACATTGAGAAAGGCGCGGCAGCTTCATATACGGCGGGACTCATAACAGCTAAAGAAATGCTTGCCTGCGGCGTGCGATGGACATTCGCTCCGGTATTGGGAATCGCAGAAGATGTACGCTGGGGGCGAACTTATGAATCTTACAGCGAAAACGCTGATATAGTTTCCGTAATGGGCGTAAATGCAATCAAAGGTCTGCAGGACGGCGGCGCTGCCGCGTGTATGAAACATTTTCTGGGAGAAGGACAGACAGTAAACGGACGCAATCAGGGTAACGCGCTGCTGGATCGGGAAGGTATTGAACGGATCCTTCCGCCTTATCGCGCCGCCATTAACGCGGGCGCGCTTTCATTAATGCCTTCTTTTTCCAGCGTAAACGGTATCAAAATGCATCAAAATAAGGAACTGCTTACGGATTTACTTAAGGGTGAAATGGGTTTCAAAGGATTTATAATATCAGACTGGGATGCGATTTCTCAGCTTACAGGCGGTAATTACAAGGCAAAAATAGCCAGAGCCGTAAACGCCGGCGTTGACATGGTCATGGCTACTAACGGACGCAATATGTGGATGGATTTTATTAAAAATTTAACGGCGCTGGTTGAAGAAGGAATTGTTCCTGTGTCCCGTATTGATGATGCCGTACTTCGTATACTGAGATTCAAGCAAAGCATCGGCCTGTTGGATAATCCGCTGACAAACAACGCCGGGCAAATCGGCACTACGGAAAATCGTTCCATAGCGCGTAAAATAGTAACAGAATCACTTGTACTGCTGCGAAACGAAAAAAACGTTATTGCCAAACTCCCGTCATACAAACGTATTTTGGTAACAGGGCAGGGAGCGAACGATATTGGCATGCAATGCGGCGGATGGACTATTACCTGGCAGGGAAATCATGGCCGCACTACGGCAGGTACAACAATACTGGAAGGCATTCGGGAAGCGGCGAAAGACGCGTCGGTTACTTACGCTCAGGATGGAAAAACAAACGGAATATTTGATGTTGTGATTGCGGTAATCGGAGAAGATCCTTATGCGGAAACACAAGGCGACCGCACAGATAATATAAATCTTCACATGTTTGATATTGATATGTTAAAAGAAGTCTACAAGTATAATTGTCCTGTAATTGTTATTATGCTGTCGGGAAGACCTATGACAATCGGCGATGAATATCTTAACTGGGACGCTTTTATTGCGGCATGGCTTCCAGGTACAGAAGGCGGCGGCATCGCGGATATGCTGTTTACAGATCTTAATTTCACGGGAAGAACGCCATACACATGGCGCAAGACCATAAAAGGTGAAATTTTATACCCGTTCGGATATGGCCTTACAAAATAATAATTTTGTTCGATACAGTTCAACTAAGTAGTTTTCTTTCTATCTCATCAATAACAGAATCCGGTGTGGAAGCTCCTGCGCAAATTCCCACTGTCTCAAAATTCTTAAAACTGTCCGGTATTTCTCCTGCATTTTCCGCCAACACGCACGGCTTGCCGCTTTCCTGCGCTATGAGTAAAAGGCGGCGCGTGTTGGCGGATTCCCTTCCTCCCGCGATAACAACAGCCTCTGCATGATTCAAAAGTTCTCTAAGTGATTTTTGGCGCTCGGCAGTAGCGGCGCAGATTGTATTAATTATCTTTAAATCAGAAAAATATTTTTTTATCGACGCGCTTACCGCATTGTATTCATCTTCAGAAATTGTAGTCTGCCCTAAAAGAGCGGTTTTTACGCCGCCGCGTGTTTGATAAAGTTTTGCAGCTTCTGTTTCAGCTTCCGTTGCGCAGCCTACTGTTACACAAAAACCGTCTTTTATGTAACCATGAATACCCTTAATTTCGGCGTGTTCAGCTTCTCCCGCCAGAAAAAGAAAAAAACCTGAGTCCGAAAGTTCTTTTGCTTTAAGCTGGCTTGTTTTTACTTTGGGACAGGTAGCGTCAATAATACGATATCCCCTGTTGTTAAGTTCACTCTCTGTTTTTGAGCTGATTCCGTGAGCGCGTATTATTACCGTACAATTTTCAAGTTTTTCGGGAAGTTCAAGTTCATTGATTAACGTTACTCCCCTGCTTTCAAGAACAGCCAAAAATTCGGGATTATGAATTACAGGGCCAAGAGAGTAAACACGGCTGCGGGAATTTGCCGCTTCAACGGCCATCTCTACAGCCCTGCGTACTCCCATACAGAAACCAAGAACATTTGATCGTATTACTTTCAAATTTTCTTGGCGGCAGCCTGAGCTTGTTTTATTTTCTGACGCTTAATTTTTCTGTCTTCCCAGAAATTCACAAAACCCGTAGCAATGAAAAGTGACGTATAAATGCCGGAAACCATACCGACCAGCAAAGCAAGCGCGAAATCTTTCATAGACCCTTTGGCAAATATAAACAGGAATATAACCGCCAACATTGTTGTTAATGTTGTAATAATTGTACGGCCAAGCACGGCGGTAAGCGAAATATTCAATACATCAACAAAAGAATTCTCGGGATATAAACGGCGTGTTTCCCTTATTCTGTCAAAAACTACAATTGTATTGTTGATTGAATAACCAAGTATGGTAAGAATTGCCGCTATTGTGCTTGTAGTAAATTCCATCTTTGTCCAGACAACAAACGCTACAATTACTATACCATCGTGAATAATAGCAAGTATCGCTCCGGTGGCGTATTGCGGTTTAAAGCGGATTGACGCGTATATGAGTATTAAAAGCAAGGTAAGGCTGACAAGGATTCCCGCCTGATCGGTCAGATCTTTTGAGAAACGCGAACCTACAAAATCCGAGCGTAAAACCGCGACTTCGCCGCTTCCGAAGTGCGATTCTAAAACCTGGATAATTTGACCCAGCAGAACACGATGTTCACCCTTATCTTCAACGCGCAGCATAAAATGCCTGTCCTGATGTGAGCCGACATTTTGTACTGAAACTTGCTGCCCCAGTCCTGCCATTGCGTTTCTGACTTCGGAGATATCAACCGAAGGGCTCTGAGGATCAAGATAATGAACCACATATGATGTATCACTGCTTAGATAGGGATTGCCAAGCGAACTGAAAATCAACCACTGAGTGTTAATTCCTTCTCTTGCGATTACCGATACCTCAAGCTCGTCAAGCTGCTGCGTCATGGCGCGCGCAAGAGAGCCGACAGTAGCGTATTCGCTGAATGTAAATGTATAAGTTCTGTTTTCTGTTCCTGAGCCTGAAATAACAATATAAAGTCCGCTGCGGTCATAAGAAAGAATCGCGTTTGAAGTTCCCAGCCAGCGCATGGAAAAAGCTGTAGGAGCAAGCTGTACTTCCTGTATTAAACCGGCTTGAAAATCCACCCCAAGCGTAAACCCGCGGAAAATGTAGCCTGTAACTCCAAAAATAATTACAACGCATGATAAAATTGCCGCAGGCAAGAAAAATTTTGAAAAATTAAGTGTTTTTCTCATTAGTTGGCTCCCTTTAATGCTTCATTTTGAATATGCGTTCTCCAGCTAACGGAAAGCTTTTTACTGTGCATAACGTCAGTGCCGAAGTCAAAAATGAGCCGCGACACAAAAAGGGCGGTAAAAACTGATGAAAATACGCCGATCGCAAGGCTGACAGCGAATCCCTTGATTGGGCCTGATCCAAGCTGTGAAAGAAAAAGCGCCGCAATAAAGGTAGTTATATTTGAGTCCATGATTGCCCAAAACGCCTTGTCAAAACCTGCATCTACTACCGCTTTGCGGCTCTTTCCGAGAAGCATTTCTTCCTTCATGCGTTCAAAGATAATCACGCTCGCGTCTACCGCCATTCCTATTGTAAGAATAAACCCGGCTATCGCGGGCAGGGTTAATGTAAAATTCAGCGCCGAAAGTATGCTGAACATAAGGTAGAAGTTAAGAATCTGCGCTATTATCGCGTTAATTCCGGAAGTTTTATAATAAATAAGCATAAAAACAAAAACAGCCGCAACGCCTCCCAACAGAGCGTACAACCCCTGACGGATTGTGTCTTCTCCCATAGAGGCGCCGATACTTTGCTGATTGGCGACTTCAAGTTCCACAGGCAGAGCCGCCGTCCTTAAAACAAGCGCTATATTCTGCGCTTCTTCCGCGCCAAAACCTGTTATTGTTCCTCTCTCACGGATTCCTGATGATATTCTGGCATTTGATTTTACCCTGTCGTCAAGAACAATGGCCAGGTTTTTATCTATGTTAGCTGACGTAAGCCTGTAGAAAATCTCCCCCCCTTCGGGAGTCAGTGCGAAAACAACTTCCGGCCTTCCGTCCACTCTGCCGCGTTCAACAATGGCTTCTTCTATGTAATTACCGTCAAGCCCCACTTCTTTTTTTACGGCAATAAATCTAAGGCTTCCGTCAACATTTCTCGCCTGTTCATCCAGGCCGTATCTGTCCTTGATATAATAACCAAGAACCATCACATCGGACGGAACGATATTAGGATTTATCAATTTCCCGTTTATATCAAAAGTTGTCGTAGGATTGGCTCTGTAGTAACTGTTAAATCTTTCAGTTGCTTCCGAATCTTCAAGGTGGAAAGCAAGACTTCCCTTCCCCATTATAATATCGTTGATCCGTTCAGGATCTGCAGTTCCGGGTATTTCAACGTAGATCTGATCCGTTCCCTGACGGCGTATAACAGGTTCAGTAAGTCCAAAACGGTCAATACGGCTGTTTAACACTTCCAAAGCGCGGTTCATCGCATCTGTCCTGTCATTATCATTCATGGAACGCCCAAGTTTATCCTGAAGAGAGGTAAAATTTGCCTGCAGGACAATGCTCAATCCTCCCGAAAGATCAAGACCAAGTTTGACCGCGTTTTTTTGAAGGTCTTTTAACGCGAAAATATCATTACGATATTTACTTTCAACCGCGTCCAGCGCTTCTCTCCTGCTGGAAAACGCTTCAAGAACTGTTCTCGCCGTCCATGTCTCGGGAACAGGCCGTTTGTCAGCCTTGTACATTTTTTTCGCGGTTATTGTTAAAAAATCAAGATCGGCGGGGACCGCACCGTTATTACGTGAAGCGTCAATAAGGCGCTGTAAATCCCCCTGCGCGGTCTGTGAAGCATAAGTTCTTATCTGCTGCCTTGTTTCCAAAGCAAGAGCTTGTTGATCTTTCGGTATAAAAAAATACCACTTTATTGTCGGCCAGAGAAACAGGAAACAGATTCCCATTACCGCGATAATTATAAAGAATCTATAGCGTTTACTCATAGTTATGCCTTACCGGAGGATTGATCTTCGGACTTATCATCTATTTTTTCATCTTTTGAAGCGGCTGTGACAGAAGAAACAGCGCTGCGAAGGAATTCCAGTTTTACATTATCATCAACCTTGATAATTACAGTAGTCTCCTTGACATTTTGAACTATTCCGTGAAGACCGCCAATGGTAACTACCTTATCGCCTTTTTTTAACGCGGATAGCATCTTTTCGGTCTCTTTCCGCTTTTTGTTCTGCGGTCTGATAATTAAAAAGTAAAAAATGCCTATTATCAGGATAAAGGGAAGAAAACTCATTAAAAGACTTGAACTGCCGCCTTCCTGACCGGATTGCGGGGCTGCCATTAACGGAAAGATAAATGTATACATGGGTAACATCCTTAAAATTAATATTATCTGTTACCCTAGCATAAAAAACGATATATATTCAAGTGGTAAAACGTCATGAAAATACCGCTAATTTCTTTTTAACAGATCGGCATAATCCTTTTCATACCGCTTTAAACGGGGATTATCAGGCGCGATGGCGAGCGCCTGACGTAAATAGTAAACCGCACGGCGTTCTTCTCTTTGGCGGTTGTAAATTTCAAACGTGGCAATAAGGGCGTCAAGGTTTCTTGGGTCTTCAAAAATACTGGAACGTAAATCGCTCAAAGCGGCTTCATCATTCGGTTGAATGCGGCTTCTAAGGTAAAAAAACTGAGCCTTGACGCTCCCTGTACCTGCGGAATTGAGTCTGCTTTCAATCATTCGCAAGGCTTCTTCCCTTCTGTTTCCGTCAATCAATGCGGAAATTAAAATAACAGTATAATCGTTATTGGATATATTTTTTTCAGATAATTCACGCGCGTATGAAAGCGCTTTTGCATTATTCCCAAGATTGTGTTCAACCTGGTATGCGTTAATCAAGTCCTCAGGGGTACGGCGGACAGCGAGAATAAGATTTAAAAATATTTGCGCTTCCTGCCAGCTTTCACGCCTGATTGCGTCCTGAAGACCTAAATTCATAACATCTATTGAAGAGCCGGAAATTCTCTGCAATCGCGCCAGGAGTCCCCTTCCTTCCTGTTGATCCGCCTGACGCGGAGAGTCCAATAACAATGTTACGGCATATAACAGCGTATCTACATCATTGGCATTGATACGGAGTATGGAACGCAGGTAATTTATGGCGGCATCACGGTTTTTATTTCCTTCCGCCTGGACCCTCGCACGGTAAAAAAGATAATCTCTGTTATTTGAATTTATGGAAGCGTAAGTGTCAAGTATCGTATTAGCCTGGGAAAATTGTCCCTGTTCTATAAGGATACGCGTTTTCATCAGTAAAAGTTCGCCGTTCCGGGGCGCCGAAAACAAAAGCTCGTCCACAGCGGATAATGCCCTTGAAAAATCGCCTCTTTCCAGCAAGGTAACCGCAAGCTGGCGTTTTATACCTGTGCTGTTAGGGTAACGGATTACCAAATCAGATAATAGGGCCAGCGCTTCCGCCGTATTTCCCGAAAGCCTTCTTAAACGGGCAATATTCATTAACGCGGGATAACATTCATCGGACATATCATATGCCCGTTTATAGGAAGCTTCAGCCTGATCAAGACGGCCCAGCCGCTCGTGAATTAGGCCCTGAAGATACGGCGGCAGCAACGAATTCGGTCTTAATTGGCCTGCTTTAACCAAGTCTCTGAAAATATCAGATAATACATCCGGCTTTGTTTGTTCATTTATCGCCAGAAACGGAAGAACATGTTCAAAAAAGTCATCCGATTTTTCCGGAGGACGGACATATACTCCTTTTTCAGCTTCTTTTATTATACGGGTATAGTTGAAAGTCTGCGGAAGGTCTGCAACAGGAAACTCAGCAGGCGAATCGGGATAAACAAGTTTTATTAACAGTGTATTAATACCGATCATCATCCGCCCGAAATCAACGCCGCTGATATCCCTGCTTCTGATTAATTCCAGAGCATTAAGCATGGAAGACAACCGTCCTGTTTCTGATAAACCGCGTATTTCTTCTACAAGGCCAGAAGGGGGCTGCTGCTGCCGGTTAGGAGATCTTGACTGACAGAAAAGAGCGGCAGGAGCCGATAATAATATCAAGAAAAAAAATATGGAGAAAATGCGATACCTGATTATTGCCGACAATTTTATATATCCACAAAATATTTTTCCCAAGAAAGAAACACCGGGAGGTTATTCCTCCATATACAAAATAATAACACAATGATAATATCTATAACAATGGAAATAATGAAAAAATACAGTAATATTAATGTAAATATAAGATATAAATGCCTTTTTTTTACGATTTCCTTATTCGTTATCTTATCATTAATATCATGTAAATTTTTACCTATGAATTACGCAAATTATAAAGCGGAAATAGACCCGTATTACATAACAGGATCAAATGAAACAAAAGAAAATTTCCTGGCGTTATTCAACCTGTTAAAAACGGAACAGAAAGGGAGCGAAGATGAGTTTGCCGTTGTCAGGGAAATTGCCGCGAGTTTTGCGCGTCTAAGAGATTATGACAGACTGATACATTTCTTAAGCGCGAGAATTATCAACAATCCTTCCGATTACTACAACAGTTATTATCTTTTAATGATAAGCCATGCCTATATCCAACAGGGTTCACAGCCTATTGCCACTTTGTATTTTGATCAAATTGTCATGAATTATCCTGATTTTATCATTAACAGCGAGTCTATTCACCTTTTATGCCTGAAGCACTTGATTAACCTTAACCGCAATCCTGAGCGTCAGGTTTGGTATTACAACGAATTGATTTCCAGATTCCCCGATAAAATTGATAAGGGAGCGGCATACTTTATGCTCGGACAGGCCTGCGAGCGTATAGGAGACTGGAACGGCGCTATTCAGGCATATTCGGATTATCTTCCATATACGGGAACAGTGATTCCAGGCTTTCCGAACGCAGATCAATACGCCAGAGAAAAGGTAGATTTCAGCAGATCCCCGAAAGACTGGTCGTTTGAAAGCCTTAATGCGCTGAGAACCGCTGTTGAAAACGCTTTAGACGCGGGCAGCGCATGGCAGTTAAGCAGATATCAGGCGAAAGTTAATTTTTTCAGCCGTTCACGGGGACAGACGGAAACCGATGACGCCAGAATGGTAGACTTTAATTTTGCTGGATTTATGTACAACAGTAACATTAAATACGCGTCTACTCTTGACGCGTCTTCAAACGCTACGGAAGCGTATTTAAGAACAACGGGCTGGTCGCAGTATCTTTCAACATGGTACTTTTATTTCCGTAAAATACACTTTCCTCAGGATCCTGAAATACACGGACGCTGGGAATGGGCGGGGATTTACTTCGGAGAGAAAATTTAAGACTTATGTACAATGATGTACTGAAACAGCTCTTCATAATTATTCTGCTTATTTTGCGCGTTAGTATATTTAACATAAACGCGGGTGATGAAAGGCCTTTGCGTTCCGCCGAACCCAAACTTCCAAACGGCGCTTCTGTTTCTTCACCTAACGTTTATTACAACACATTTAACATTGACGGTTATACGCTGTTAACCAAATCTTCAATTGAAAATCCGCTGACAATGCGGTACATAGCCTACTATTCAAGTCCCGAAGGTATCGCTTATTTAAATAAAGTTCTTGAGCGTGGGAATATCTACATGCCTTTCATAAAAGAAGAAATTGAAAAACGAAATCTGCCGAATGAGCTTCTTTATATCCCCGTAATTGAATCCGGTTTTCAGATAACGGCAAAAAGTAAATCAGGCGCTGCGGGGCTTTGGCAGTTTATGATGAACAGTATTTCGCCGTTTGGAATAAAAGTTAATGATTATATTGATGAACGGCGGGATTTTGTTAAATCCACAAAAGGGGCTTTGCAAAAACTTGAAGACAACTACAAAACGCTTGGAAGCTGGGAACTGGCTGTTGCGGCGTATAACTGCGGGCTTGGCCAGATTACAAGGACAATACAAAGAACAAAAACAAGAGATTTTTGGGAGTTGGTTCAAAAAAAAGAACTAAGGCAGGAAACCGAGCATTATGTACCGAAATTAATCGCCGTAACTTATGTTTTATCACAGCCAAGAAGATTTGGAATAAATATCTGGCATAAACCTTTTGAATGGGTCGCTATTCCCCTGCGACGTCAGATTTCACTTGATGTGCTTGCCGAAGAAGCGGGTATTGAAAGAGATTTACTCAGGAGGCTCAACGCGGAATTGCTTCATGGGATTACCATGCAGGATAACAGCCGTCACTTGATTGTTCCCGCAGTACATTATGAGAATATAAACCGCGTTCTGGAACAGGAAGATCTTAAACTGCTCCGCTATAACTACCACATAGTAAGCAAGGGCGACACTTTATGGGGGATGTCAAGACTCTACGGAACGTCTTTAGACTTGATTGAACAGTACAACCCCGGTATTTCAGACCGTTATTTGCGTATAGGGGAAACTGTAGTAATTCCGGCTTTCAACTGAGCCTTTTCCAAAACTCGGTTAGTTTTGAAAAATCCTCAACTGACACGGATACGCCTTTTGTCGGTGAGGAATAAACCAAAAAACACCGATAATAAATTAGGAGTAGGAGTATTTTAAATGTACAGGGTGATTGTACTATTACTTATCGTTTTTACCGTTTCAACTGCTTTTGCCGACACTAAAATGGACATAACAGGCACGCTGGAATGGGATGCAATGCAAATCACGGCGATTGTTTCTCTTGACCTTGCATCTTCAGGCATCAAACTGCCGGCGGGAAGAATTCAAGGGGAATCTTTATTAAACGAAAGCTGCTTAAAGCTTATACAACCTGGTATTCTTGATTTGCAGGTAGATTCTTCTTCTACCATTTCAGACATTATAGACAAAGGAGAATTCAGCCTGCCTGAAATTGAAGCTCTTGTACTTAACGCAATTTCCCCGCCGCCGTCACTTTCTCCCGATATGTTAAAAATGACAACATCCTACACAATACCGCTTTCAGGCGTCAGTTCCGTCATTTTGCGCCATAGCCGCCCGAAGCAGGTTGCGCGGACGCTGACTCCTGTTTCCGCCGCGCAGTACACGGGGATTGTAATTATCGCCTCTGAAAGCCTTCCTGTTTACGGAATGAGAAACACAGCCATTGCCGTTCCCTGCCTGTTCCCGAAAATCTGGGACAGTGAAATGAATTTGATTTATGAACGAAATATGCTTGAATCACGGAATATTTCAATGGCACATTATTCGCCGCTTCAGGGTGTTTTCCAAAAAAATCCGTCAGGGCTTTCTGCCGAACTGCAGGCTGTTGTAGGAGAGAAACCTTTAAAAATTTTTGCAAGCGGCGTATTCGGAATAAAACCTACAGACCTTATCATTGATAAAAATGATGCAATACTTATAATTTCATCTGAGGAAAACCGCCGCCTGTTATCGCAGGGGAAGGTTGCGATAATTTTGGATGAATCTGTGCTAAAACAGGAATTTGTCAGTAAATAGTGTCTGTCCACAAAGTCGGTTACTTTGCGGACAGACCTTGTATTTTCTCGCCTAAAGGCTACGAAAATACTATTTTTAAGGTAGTCTGTCTATAATGTATTCACATTATAGACAGACTCTAAGTAGCCGGATCATTAGGGAACCTTAACAACATCCTGTTTGTCTCTTGAAAACACTTTTCCCATGATTGCCATTATTGTCTGCTGAAACATTATACTTAACAATGTAGGCAGGGCGGCGGCCTCAGGGAAATAATTAACGGCTATTGTCATAACAGCGCTGTTGTTTCTAAGCCCTCCCGCAATTATCATGCTTATATCTTTAGGGCTGCGGCACTTTCCGATAAC
>JAITFK010000047.1 GCA_031281555.1 Treponema sp.
ATAATTGCCGAAGGAAGGCAGGAAGCCCAGTACACCGTCAATGCCGCGCTTAAGCAGATTGAAATGGAACGTCAGGCGGCGCTTGCGAAGTTTAAACTTGAAGCCGCCGCTTTGGTAATTGCCGTTTCCGCAAAACTTGCCGCAAGGGATTTTTCAGGCGATGATAACCGCCATTACGCGAGTATGCTGCTGGATGAGCTTTCGGCGCAAAAAGGAAGCGGCTAAAGTGTTTCACGCGCAGCGTTGGGCAAGTGTGTTTTTATCCGTTTCGGGTAAAGACGCAAACGAGGCGTTTTTATGCCTTAGCGCGTTTTGTGCACAAATTAAAAACGTACACGGCGTTTTTTTCGGACACAGCGCCTCGGTAAAACTTGAAAAAATACTGAGGGAAAGCGCTGCTTCGGCTAACGAAGAAACTCCCGCCGTAGAATACGCTATACGTTTTCTGTGTCTGTTAGTTGAAAAAAATTGTTTCAGGAACATCGGCCTTGTTTTACAGAAGATTGAACAAGATCTGGATGTACAAAACGGAATACTTGACGTTACTGTCGAATCCACAGCTACCATGGACAGCGGTTTTGAGGAAGAACTCTCCAAAATTATTAAAAAGAAAACAGGCGCGGCAGGCATTAAGATGAAAACGCTAGTCAAACCGCAACTGCTTGGGGGTTATCTTCTGCGAATTGGCAGTCATTACGTTGACGCGAGTTTAAAGGGGCAGTTGGAAAGTATGGCGGCTCATTTAGGCGAAAATACAGGAGGCCGCAATGGCTAATTATGATGACCTAACAAAAATATTAAAAGAACGGATTGAAAATTGGAAGGGACAGGCTTTGTCCGGCAGCAGCGGCTTTGTGGTTCAGGTGGGAGATTCTGTCGCTACTGTCTGCGGCCTTAACGACGCTGTTTACGGAGAACTGGTAGAATTTACATCGGGCGCACAGGGAATCGTTTTCAATCTTGAAGAAGAAAACGCGGGGTGTGTAATTTTAACAGGAGAAGAACTCGTAAAAGACGGCGAAGAAGTAAAAAGAACCGGCAAGGTAATGTCAGTTCCTTCCGGCAGCGCTTTTTTCGGCAGAGTTGTAAACCCGCTTGGCGAAGCCCTTGACGGGAAGGAGCCTGTAACTGCTGAAGTGTTTATGCCTATGGAGTCTCCCGCCGCGCCTGTAATCGACCGAGGGAGCGTGGACACTCCGCTTCAAACAGGATGTATTTCCATAGACGCTATGATCCCAATCGGGCGCGGTCAGCGTGAACTGATAATCGGCGATCGCCAGACAGGAAAAACCGTAATCGCTATCGACACGATAATTAACCAAAAAGGAAAAAACGTTATTTGTATATACTGCGCTATCGGGCAGAAGTCGTCTTCGATAGTGGCAATTGTTGACAATCTTGAGAAACACGGCGCGATGGACTACACGTTTGTAGTGCTTGCTTCGGCTTCCGATTCAGCGGCGCTTCAATATATCGCTCCCTATTCGGCGGTCGCTATGGCTGAACATTTTTTGCGTCAGGGAAAAGACGTACTGGTGGTTTACGATGATCTATCCAAGCACGCTGTGGCTTACCGCGCTATCAGTCTGCTTCTGCGCCGCCCTCCCGGACGTGAAGCTTTCCCGGGTGATGTTTTCTATCTTCATTCCAGGCTTTTGGAACGCGCGGCAAAACTATCACAGGCGAAGGGCGGCGGCTCAATCACCGCGATGCCGATTGTTGAAACGCAGGCAGGCGATATTTCGTCCTACATTCCCACAAATGTTATTTCGATAACGGACGGGCAGATATTCCTCGATTCCGAGTTGTTTAATTCGGGTTTCCGTCCCGCGATAGACGTAGGGCTTTCGGTAAGTCGTGTCGGAGGTTCAGCGCAGACAAAGGCAATGCGGAAAATATCCGGACGCATAAGGCTTGATCTTGCCCAGTACCGCGAAATGGCCGCGTTTGCGCAGTTCGGCAGCGATTTGGACAAGGCCACTCAGGACAAACTGGCGCAAGGCGAAAGACTTATGGAAGTGCTGAAGCAGCCTCAGTATTCGCCGTATCCGCTGGAAGAACAGATTTTGATTCTTTTTCTTGCGGTGGAAGGTTATCTCCTTGATATTAAGACTGAAAATGTTTCGGCGTTTGTAAAAGATATTTTATCGAACCTTAAAAGCCGGAAAGCGGATTTATTGAGGAGCATTGCCGAAACGGGAGTCGTTTCCAAAGAACAGGAAGACGAATTGCGCTTAACAATAGAAACCTTCAAAGGAACTGTTTCATGACAATTAAAATTGTCATGAAATTCCGATTTAATGGTTTGTCATATATGACAAACCAATTTAAAGGAGTAAAAAATTAATGGCGAGCCTCCGTGATGTGCGCCTGCGGATGCGGGCTATAGAACAGACATTAAAGGTAACTAAGGCGATGAACCTTATCTCTACGGCAAAACTGCGCAAGGGGCGGAAAATGCTCGCTGATACCGTGCCGTATTTCAGCAGAATTCAAAAATCAATGTTTGATATTATTTCAAGTGAGGGAAATGTTAAAAGCGAATTTTTCAGAAAGAGCGATTCGTTAAAATCCTACCGCACCGCGATTATTGTGATAACGAGCGACAAAGGGCTTGCGGGCGGCTATAACGCGAATGTTTATCGTAATGTAATTGAGTTGTGCGAAATAGTACAAAATCCGGTATTGATAATTATAGGCGGTTCTGTCGGTTATCGTTATTTTGCCCATTCTCCTTACAAAATTCTGGAACATTTTTCTTTCCATCCGCAGATACCTACTGTGGAACACGCGGCGGAAGTTTCCGAGTACGTGGTTTCTCAATACCTTTGGGGGGTTTTTGATTCGATACATATTGTGTACACCCATATGTTCAGTATGGTAAAACTTTTGCCGACTAAGCATCAGATAATTCCCCTTGTAAAAGAAAAAATCCAGGATGATATTTTTGAAATCGGCGGCGAAAAGAGAGTGGACCTGAAATTTGAATTTCTGCCGTCTACAGGAGCGGTTTTTGACGTGCTGGTTCCCCAGTATATAAAAGGCGTAATTTACGGAGCGATGGTAGAAGCGTACGCCAGCGAACAGAGCTCGCGCATGAAGGCAATGGACGAGGCTTCCAAAAGCGCCGAAGATATGCTCGCCTCTTTGAAGATAAGTTACAACCGTGCGCGGCAGGCGGGCATTACGCAGGAAATGGCGGAAATAACGGGTGGTTCTACTGCGTTAGCCGATCATTAAAAGGAGCAGAAGATGGCGAATAAAGGTTATATTACTCAAATTATCGGTCCTGTTGTGGATGTTCGTTTTGAACAGGATCAAATACCGCTTATATTGAACGCGCTGAAAGTAAAAGCAGGCGGCAACGGGCTTGACCATGTCGTTACTCTTGAAGTGCTGCAGCATATCGGCGATAACCGAGTGCGCTGTGTGGCGATGTCCGCCGCCGAAGGGTTATCCCGCGGGCTTGAGGTTGAGGACACAGGCCGCCCCATCAGCGTACCTGTCGGCAAGGAAGTGCTTGGGCGGATGTTTAGTGTAACCGGCGACCCAATTGACAACAAGGGAGACTTCAGCGCGGCGCAGTACGAATCAATACACCGCGCCGCCCCAGGTTTTTATGAGCAGCGTCCTGCGACAGCGCTGCTTGAGACGGGAATAAAAGTTATTGACTTAATCGCTCCTTACGCGAAGGGCGGTAAAATCGGACTGTTCGGCGGAGCGGGAGTAGGAAAAACGGTCGTTATAATGGAACTAATCCGCAACATAGCGACAGAACACTCAGGTTATTCTGTATTTTCCGGAGTCGGCGAGCGTTCACGCGAAGGAGCCGACCTTTGGAAGGAAATGACAGAGAGCGGCGTTATTGATAAAACAGCGCTTGTTTTCGGTCAGATGAACGAGCCTCCAGGAGCGCGAATGAGGGTCGCTCTTGCCGGTCTTACCATGGCGGAACACTTCCGCGATCAGGAAAGGCAGGATGTGCTTCTTTTTATCGACAATATTTTCCGTTTTATTCAAGCAGGCGCGGAAGTGTCAGCTCTTCTTGGACGTATACCGAGCGCGGTTGGTTATCAGCCAACTCTGGCTAACGAGATGGGCAGTCTTCAGGAGCGCATCGCCAGCACATCAAAAGGATCAATTACAAGTATTCAGGCGGTTTATGTTCCCGCCGACGACCTTACCGATCCCGCTCCGGCGACAACATTTGCCCATTTAGACGCGAC
This sequence comes from Treponema sp., assembly GCA_031281555.1. Lineage (GTDB taxonomy): Bacteria > Spirochaetota > Spirochaetia > Treponematales > Breznakiellaceae > WQXQ01. The sequence goes on from JAITFK010000047.1 coordinate 4,227, forward strand.
TACAACTCTTTCGAGAAAAATTGTAGAGCTGGGAATATATCCATCTGTCGATCCTCTTGCTTCTAGCTCCCGTATTCTTGATGCCGCAATAGTAGGCGAAGATCACTACAACACAGCCCGACGCGCGCAGCAAATTTTACAGCGTTACAAAGAGTTACAGGATATAATCGCTATTTTGGGTATGGATGAACTGTCCGAGGAAGACAAACTTACAGTTACAAGAGCAAGAAAAATTCAACGTTTTTTCAGCCAACCCTTCTTTGTCGGGGAAAAATTTACCGGTATTCCCGGACGTTATGTACCGGTCAAGGAGACTGTCCGCGGCTTCAAAATGATACTTGACGGTGAATGTGATGCGATCCCGGAACAATCTTTTTACATGGCAGGAACCATTGATGACGTTTTGGAAAAGGCAAAATAATGCCGGCTTTATTTAACTTCGAGGTTCATACACCCCGGCGTATTTTTTATTCAGGCAAAGTACAGGCAATCATCATCGGTCTTGATGACGGTGAAATCGGAATATACGCGAACCACGCTCCCTTTTCCGCGCACTCCGTTACCGGCACACTCCGCATAAAAGACGAAGGCGGAAACTGGCGTTCCGCGTTTGTCTGCGGCGGCATTCTGGAAGTGAAAGAGCATAAAAACGTACTGATGGTTGAAAGCGCCGACTGGCCGGAAGAAATCAATGTTGAAAACGTTCTTGAGTCCAAACGGCAGGCGGAAGAAATATTGAAAGAAACGAATTTAAGATTTGAGATTGACAAAGCGAAAAAAAAGCTGCACCACGCCGAATGCAGACTGAAGGTTTTGGAAACAGCGAAAAAAAAGTAATTTTAAACTCCGTACCTGCCAAAATCAACCTTTCCGTTATCTGAAACTTTCACTCCTTCGCTACGCAGAAGTTTCATCTGCAGTTCCCTTCCCTCACCTTCGGCAAGAGCGATACTGCCGTCGGAACGGATAATCCTATACCAGGGCAGATTGTATTTTTCGGACATAGAATGAAGCACCCTTACAGTCTGACGCGCTCCGTTAGGAAGCCCTGCTTTCAAAGCGATGTCGCGGTAACAGGAAACTCTACCCTTCGGGACAGCAAGTATTTGTTCAATTATTTTGCGGGTGATTTCCGTCACTATTCCGCGTTTTTTAATTTACTCGTTTCAACAGATCCGGATGAAAGCACCCTTGTACCGCGTTCAAGCGCGACAAGACCTGTGCGCGCAAGTTCAAGTATGCCGTAGGAACGCAAAAGCAGAAGTAATCCGTTCAGTTTTTCCATATTGCCTGTAGCTTCGATGGTGATTGTAGTATGTGAAACATCAACGACACGGGCGCGGAAGATCCCCGCAATTTCAAGAACAGCGGGACGGTTTTCTTCATTCGCCCCGATTTTCACAAGCATAATCTCGCGGCGCAAGCATGAATCTCCGTCAAGTTCCTTAACCGCTATAACATCAACAAGCTTTTCAAGCTGTTTGATAATCTGCTCAAGGATGCGTTCTTCTCCTGTTACCGCAATTGTCATTCTTGAAATTGAAGCGTCTTCAGTCTCGCCGACTGTAAGGCTGTCAATGTTAAAGCCGCGCCTGCTGAAAAGCCCGGACACCCTGCTCAGGGTTCCGGCTCTGTTTTCTACAAGCACGGAGACAATACGCTGTTTTGTACCGGTTCCGTTTTTATTACGGCTTTTTAATATACTCATAAATTCTTTTTTCTTTGCGGTACAGCGTTTGCGATCTTTTGATTAATATCGGCAAGATTTGCCCTTACACTCATGGCTGTATCAAGCGCGTCTTTGTATTTTCCCGCGTTCATGCTGCTTTCAGCTTGATCATATGAAATATAAGCGTCCTTTACTCCCCTATCCAATGCGTCAAAATCCAGAGCCAACTGTTGAGAATAACGCGCGGCATTAACATTTATACCGGTCTCTTCAATTTCAGATTTCAGGCTGGCTAAATTAGAAACCGCTTCTTCTTTTGTTCTGATTGCCGCCGCTTTTCCGTCTGTTTTTGCTTTTTCCGCCGCGTTAAACGCGTCTTCCGCAAAAATTTTCGCAGCATCATAACGCTTGGATTTTGCCGCTTCCTCCATATTCTTGAGGGCGCTGCGCGCACGTTCCAGTGAAACTGTACCGTATTGAGCCGCGTCGGGGTCATTTTCAGCGGCATAAACCGCCTCTCTGGCTCTGTCCATTTCAGCGATTGGAGGTTTCGCGCAGCCAAAAAGCAGCACTAAAGTTACAAGAACAACATATATTTGCCGTGATTTCATAAACACTCCTAAAATACTTCTAATTTAAATGTAATATTATTTTATCTGTTTTTCCACCCTGAAATAAGGGCCTTGATTAATCTCCTTTCACTCATTAACTTCAATAGTATGTTATTAGTTCGTATCCTTAAACCCGCTCTTTTTATTTATGAGTGTATTAGGATCATTGCCCTGACTTTCATTCTTATTTATATTTTTTACGGAACAAGCTCTATCCCCTGGCTCGCTTTTACAGCTCCGGTAGCCCTTTTCCCGATTATGGCGCTTTTTTTATGGATTGATACTGTTAATTTTAAAGCATACATACCTTTATACATAACCGGAAAATGTATCGGGCTTTTTTCTTTGGCGCTTTGGTCTGTCATATCCGGGCAAAATATAACAAAAAGCGGTATTCCCCTTTTTTATTTACCGCCTGAAATAGTATTCTTTTTCGGAGATTTACTGACTCTTGCCGTAATTTTTATTATTTTTAGAAACATGCAAAAATCATTGAATAAACAGGAAACAATCACGGAGGAAAGGCAATGCGAATAATTCCAATAGCAAGCGGAAAAGGCGGTGTGGGAAAATCTCTTGTTGCAGCTAACTTGGGAGTGGCTTTTGCTCAGGCAGGCCGGCGCGTAGTGCTTGCGGATCTTGACCTTGGAGCTTCAAATCTCCATCTGGTACTCGGTCATCATTCCCCGCAGATGGGTATTGGGACATTCCTCAGCAATATCAAATCAAATTTTGCCGATGTAATCGCAGATACCGATGTGCGGGGCTTACGTTTTATACCAGGCGATAATGAAATTCCGGGGACCGCAAATCTTACTATGATTCAAAGAAAAGCTCTTGTAAAACAGCTTCTCGCCCTTAAAAATGATACCGACATACTAATCCTTGATCTTGGCGCGGGAACACATCAGTCTATTCTTGAATTCTTTCTGCTTTCAAATCAGGGGATTGTAGTTTCAGCTCCGGCGGTTACGGCGGTTCTTAACGCCTATGTGTTTTTGAAAAACACTATTTTCCGACTGATGTTTAACAGTTGCACAAAAGGTTCTCCCGCCCGCGTGTACCTTGAAAAACTGCGTAAAGACAGTTCCGGCGGACATCACAAGCTTTACATTCCCAAAATACTGCCTGAAATCCACAAAATCGATCCTGTTTCCCATGAAAATTTTATCAAGCGAATTGAAATGCTGCATCCAAGGCTCATAATGAATTTGGTCGATGAGCCGAAAGACGCGGATGTTGCGTTGAAGATCAAACGTTCCTGCGAGGAATATCTGGATTTAAGAATTGAGCATCTAGGAATCATCTACCGCGATGTTATTCAGGATACGGCGCTTGCGTCAAGGCTTTCAATTATCCTTTACAAACCGCAGTCTGTCCTTTCACAGGCAATTTACCGTATAGCAGACAAGATTCTGCAAAGCCCCGAAGATAATTTTTCTCTGGATGACAAACAGATTGATGAAAGTTTTGAAGAAGCGGAAATGGAAGCTGAAGTAGATTTCGACACTAAAATGGAATATATCGAAGATTTGCTTCATTCCGGCGCGATGAATAAGGGTGATTTAATTGAGACCGTAAAATCACAGCAATTTGAAATTGCTAAACTCAGAAAAGAAGCAAATTTTATCAAAACAAAACTGGCTCATGCAATTCAACAGGGTTTCAAGGTGTAAGTATGCCGCTATCAATTCCTTTTCCTTCATGGCTTAAACCGGAAATAATACCCGGACTGCCTGTACGCTGGTACGGGCTCATGTATTTATTTGCCTTCGCTACCGCGTTCCTGTTATACAGAAAACAGGTAAATGAAAGGCGCTTCCCCATGACAGAAGACGAATTATCAAGTTTATTCACATGGGGGATTCTCGCTTTACTTTTCGGCGCGCGGATTTTCTCCACCTTAATTTATGAAACCAGCGATATTTACTATAAAAAACCGTGGTTAATTTTCTGGCCGTTCCAAAACGGAACGTTTACAGGACTTCAGGGAATGAGTTATCACGGCGGCGCTTTTGCGGGGTTGTTATCTGTAATAATTTTCGCAAAGGTAAAACGTTTCAGTTTCCGTGAAATCAGCGATATGTTCGCGGCAAGCGTTCCTTTGGGATATACTTTCGGGCGGCTTGGAAATTTCATCAATGCTGAACTTTACGGCAGGGTAACGGCTGGTCCTCTCGGTATGATTTTTCCTCATGCAACCGCGCTTCCCGCAAGCGAAGGTTGGGTAAGCGAAATCGCCGTAAAAACCGGTATTACCATAGAAGGCGCATTTGTTAATTTACCGCGTCATCCCTCACAATTATACGAAGCGTTTTTTGAAGGAATCGTGCTCTGGGCTATTATATGGTTTTTTCGCAGTAGGAAGCCGTTCAAAGGTTTTCTTGTCGGTCTTTATTTTCTGGGATACGGCATTTTTCGCTTCTTTATCGAATACTTCCGCGAACCTGACGCGGACATTGGATACCGTATTGAGTTTATAAAAAATTCTTTCCCGCCCGCATATACCCACCCGCTGTTGAGTTTCTCCACGGGGCAGGTTTTCTGCTTTTTAATGATACTGTTCGGTACTATCTGGCTTATCATTGCGTCAAGACTGCCGGACAGGGAAGTTACCTATATTTATAATGAACCTGAAAAAAAACAAATAAACAAAGAAGAAGCAGCTACGCAGCGAAACAGGCAGCGGAAGTTGAGAAAAAAACTCAGGTAGACAGTCCGCAAAGGGCTTGAAAAATCCGCGAATTTCAGTATGATATATACACTTAAACAATAAATATAAGGAAGGTTAAAATGCCTAAAGTAAAATTAACAGATCTGGTATTAAGAGACGCTCATCAATCATTATTTGCGACACGTATG
>JAITFK010000087.1 GCA_031281555.1 Treponema sp.
GTAGAGCAGAAAGAAGTCGTCTGTATAATCGGGCCTTCCGGCGCCGGAAAGTCAACATACCTTCGCACCCTGAACCGGCTGGAAACGATTGACGAAGGGCAGATATTTATAGAAGACAAACTCCTCTTTGACTGCCACAAGGGAACGAACCGCGTCAAAATGCACCATGACGAGTACAACAAAACATTGCTTGAAGTGGGCATGGTGTTCCAGCGTTTCAACCTTTTTCCCCACAGGACAGCCCTTGAAAACGTGATGCTCGCCCCTGTCCATGTCCGCAAACTTTCCGTTGAAGAAGCGCGGGAAAGAGCCAGGAATATACTTGAACGCGTCGGCCTTGGCGATAAATTCGACGTGTTTCCCTCCCAGCTTTCGGGCGGTCAGCAGCAGCGGGTCGCTATTGCCCGCGCCCTTGCGATGGAGCCGAGGATAATGCTTTTTGACGAGCCTACCAGCGCTCTTGATCCTGAGCTTGTCGGCGAAGTGTTAGCTGTAATGAAACAGCTTGCCCTTGACGGAATGACCATGCTTGTGGTGTCTCACGAGATGGGCTTTGCCCGCGAGGTTGCCGACAGGGTGGTTTTCATGTTCGAGGGGAAAATACTGGAAGTGGCTCCGCCCAAAGTCATATTCAATAACCCTTCAAACGAGCGCACCCGCCAGTTCCTGCAAAGCGTTTTGTAAGGGGCAATCTGTTTTTCAGTTATCCGTATATCATTCGTTAATTTCTATTTTATTTATGCGATCTGTAATTACATTGCCAACCGCTTTTTCAATATCCTGTAAAATTGATTTTTGCAGATTTCTTAGCGATACAGCCGGAACCGCCTTAACCGAAAACAATTCAGGCGGGTCTATTTGCAGGGCTATAGCGATACGCTCAAGCATATCAAGTGATGGTGTTTTACGTTCCAGCTCGATCATCGCGATATAGTGGGTTGAAGTTTTAACTCGTTCCGCAAGCGTAGCTTGAGAAATACCGAGAATACGCCTCTGTTCCTTCATGTTAAAAGCCAAAAGTTTCTTCAAATTTGTCATTAAACACCCCTGCAGGGAATTATCTTGATTATAATTGCCTGTGAGGTATTGACAATTTTCTGTAAGGAAAGTAAACTCTTTTTAATTTACTTTTAGGAAATTACAGTGAAAAAACTAAAAATCCGTCAAATTTCGGAGGATACGGAAGGAAATTTATGAGTAACACTCTGTCTCTTATTGTCCCCTGTTATAACGAAGCACGGACTATAGAAACCTGTATTGAAAGAGTTTTGGATATTTCCAGAGGACAGACTTTTTCTCTTGAAATTGTCATTGTAGACGACGCCTCAACAGATGGAAGTTGGGAAATTCTTGAGAAGATAGCCCAACAGTACAATGAAATCAGAATTTTGAAACACGAAAAGAACCGTGGTAAGGGAGCGGCGTTACGAACCGGTTTCATCCATGCCACAGGTGACTTTGTGGGGATTCAGGACGCTGACGCCGAATATAACCCCCGAGATTATCTTTCCATGCTGGAACCTCTGATTGACGGCAGAGCGGACGTGGTATACGGCTCACGGTATCTGCGCCCCGATACCCGTAGGGTGCTTTATTTTTGGCATACATGGATGAACAAGACATTAACCAGTGTGTCAAATATGTTTACCAATCTTGATATTACGGACATGGAAACCTGTTACAAATTGTTCCGCAGGGAAATCATACAAAAAATCGCACCGCAGTTAAAAGAAGAGCGTTTCGGCTTTGAACCGGAAGTAACGGCAAGAGTCGCCGAAGCGCAATGCCGTGTGTACGAGTGCGCCATATCCTACAACCCGAGGACTTATGAAGAAGGCAAGAAAATAGGCTGGAAAGACGGGGTTCACGCGCTGTATTGCATTTTCCATTACAGCGCGCACGTCGCGCCGCTTCCCATGCAGATATTGATTTACCTGTTTATAGGCTGGGTTTCGCTTGTAGCCAATATGGTTTGTTTTGTCTGCCTTACGCGCGCTGGTATGACATTGGATCATTCCATCATCGTCTCGTTCATCATATCCGCGTTATGCAACTATCTCCTGTGTATAGCGATTCTTTTCCGCCATAAAGCGCGGTGGAATACCGGAATGGAACTGTTTTGGTATGTTATTTCCGTTCTGATAATGGGCTGTATCGACTTTGGAATAACGCGATTTCTTATTGCTATAGTACCGTTTTTTATGCTGCATTGGAGCGGCGCGAAATTTCTCTCGTCGATTATCGGGTTTATCGGCAATTTTGCGTTGAGGAAGATTCTGGTGTTTCCTGAGAGGAAGAGAAGTGGACTTACTTAAAAAAGAAAAACTTGAAAGATTGCTCAAATATGGATTAGTTCTCGCGATTGTGTTCTGTTGCATATTGTTGCTTCCTCAAGTACGGAAATTAATTATTCAAATAGGAGAAAAGGTTCTTGGAAGGGGATTAAGTCACGATTATTGGATGAATAAAATGAAAGTGTATTCGCTATATGCGATGTGTTTCTTTAGCTTTTTTTTGATATTAATAATAATAAATGTTGATAGGTTGTTTTCTTCCAGATACATAAAAAAAATATTTATATTTGCTTCAATAGGAATTGTCATCATGAGCTTTATTGTTAGAATAATTATGTATATAAAATGCAGATCGCTTTGGCTTGATGAAGCAATGCTAGCAGAAAGTATTATTTCCAAAAATTTGTTTGAACTTCTTAAACCTCCGTTAATGAATACTCAATCTGCTCCTGTTTTATATGTAATAGCGGTAAAATTTATTTGTTTAATATTGGGATATTCAGAATTTTCTTTAAGACTATTTTCGCTGCTTATCTTTTTAGGTTTATTGATTTGCGAAATGATACTTTTGAAAAGGGCGTTTAATTTTGACCGTTTTAAAATTGCTTTTGTTGTGTCTATGACCGCGTTATTACCAAGTTATATCTGGTATTCTAATGAATTTAAACCCTATATGGGCGACGCTTTTTTTATCGTTCTGATAATTTTGTTATATTTCTTTTACACACAAAGAAAAATAAAATTATCAACATTGACAATTCTATATATTTTGATTCTTGGATTCTCCTCACCAGCAATATTTTTTATCGGAGGAATGCTCTTTTCAGAATTTTTTATCGCTATATTCAATAAAAACAAAAAACAGATTGCTTATATTGTTATTTCCGGAACATCTGTTCTTGTAGTATTCTGTTTATACTATTATTGGTGGATGCAACCTGTATCAGAAGCAATGCGTAGATATTGGGGTATTCCTCATGTTAAAGAAATATTACAGATATTTAATACTGGTGTTGGTAATTCTGATTCATCAATCATTATGTTTTTTGTACCATTTGCTTTCTTAGGAATAATTTTCTTTGGTAAACTAAAGAATAAAATTGTTTTTTCAGTAATATTATCCCTACTTTTCGCTTTTTTGGCTTCATTTACTGGTAATTGGCCTCTGGGCGGCCGGTTGTGGTTGTTTTTACCCGCAATTATATTATTTTTTACTCCAATTGGACTTGATTTTTTTTACGATAAAATAAGGTCTAAAATAATCAAGAATATAATGTTTTTTCTTTTCGTAGCTATAATTATTTATTCAACAATAAACTGTTTTGAATATATTGGAGATAAAATGTATTTCTCACAACAAGAAATTAACCCATTAATTTATTATGTTCAAAAAAATATTAAAGAAGATGAAAAACTATATGTTTATCCGCAGGCTAAATTTGCGTTCGATTTCAAAAATAACTTCAAAAATACTAAAAATAGAAATATCACGAAAGATAAAATAATATATGGAAAAAATAGAAATGAATGGAATGAAAGTACCGTAGGAAATGAATTACTATCAATCCTTGAAAACAAGAAAACGTATTTAATTTTTCAACATTATTGGGTTGGAATAGAAAGAGGATTATCAGTATTACAGAATTACGGAAATCTAACAAAAGTAATGGACGTACATGACACACCACTTTATTATTTTGAAATAAATGAAAGTAAAGACAAGGAATACTAATGCCGCAGAAAACCATCGAACTTTTTGTTCCCGGCAGACTTTGTCTCTTTGGAGAACACAGCGATTGGGCGGGACTGAACAGAATAATTAACGCCAGTATTGTTCCCGGAGCTGCTATTGTTACTGGTATTGAGCAGGGAATCTACGCGGTAGCGGAAAAATGCGAACATTTTGTTATATACAATGAAGCGGAAGAGCTAACCGGAATGTGGGTGGATTTTGACTGCCCCATGCAAAACAGGGAATTACGCGCCGTCGCGGAATCAGACAGTTATTTTTCCTATGCTTCCGGCGTCGCTTCGTACATCAAAGATCATTATTCAGTTGAAGGCGTCAGGATTACCATTAAAAAGATGACCCTGCCCATGAAAAAAGGATTATCCTCAAGCGCGGCTATCTGCGTGTTGGTGGCAAGAGTGTTTAACCGTTTATATTCGCTGAACCTTAATACCCGCGGAGAAATGGACATTGCTTTCAAGGGCGAACAGCGGACACGTTCCCGCTGCGGAAGACTTGATCAGGCCTGTGCTTTTGGAACAGTTCCGGTATGTATGCATTTTGACGGTGATGACATAACTGTTGAAAGATTGTCGGTTAAAGGGAATTTTCATTGGGTATTTGCAGATTTGAATGCCAGAAAAAATACAATAAAAATTCTTGGTGACTTAAATAAATGTTATCCTTTTGCGGAAACAGACAAAGAAAAGAACATTCATACAGCGTTAGGTGAATTAAATCAAAAGATAATTAAGAGGGCCGTCGAATATCTAAAAAACGGAGAGACGGCGAAGATCGGAGAGCTGATGACCGAGGCTCAAAATCTGTTTGATTCGATGGTGGCTCCCGCATGCCCATCCGAACTTACGGCCCCCGTACTTCATTCTTTTTTAAGCGATGAAAAAATAAAATTATTAACCTATGGGGGAAAAGGCGTTGGCTCTCAGGGAGACGGGGCAATTCAGTTTCTGGCAAAAGATTCTTCATCACAGGAAGCATTGTGCGAATATCTTGCGGAGAGGGGATTATTTCCTTACAAGCTTACCATAAAAGCGCATTATCAAATAAGAAAAGCAGTCATACCCGTAGCTGGTTACGGCACCCGTTTATATCCTGTCACGCGCAGGGTGAAGAAGGAGATGCTGCCCCTGATTGATAAAGACGGATTGGTAAAACCCGCCATATTGATTCTCCTGGAGCAGTTAGTCGAAGCGGGAATTGAAGAAATCTGTCTGGTAGTCGGCGGAGAAGACGATATTCGGGTGTATAACGATTTCTTTATTAACCAATTGCCGGAAGAGCATCTTTCAAAATTACCAAAGGAAATGCGCAATTATGAAAATTTAATCCGGACTATAGGCGCGCGGATTAGCTATAAAATACAAAATACCCGCCTTGGTTTTGGACATGCGGTGTCCCTATGCGCCGACTTTTGCGCTGGAGAGCCAGTACTCCTTCTTCTCGGGGACACTGTATATACATCACATAGAGTAGAGAATTGCACTCAACAGCTTATTGAGACGTACGAGGCTATGGAAAAGCCTCTTATTGCCATACATAAAATACCTGTTGAACAGATCTGCTATTACGGGATACTGTCCGGCGTTTGGCGGGATGATTTCCATACACGGTTGGAAATCACCAGATTTGTCGAAAAGCCCGATCAATCCTATGCGGAACAGAATCTTTTCATGAACGGGAGAGATAATGAAAAAGAGTATTATGCGGTATTCGGTCAATATATTCTCCCACCTGAAATATTTGAAGTATTGAACGGCATTATTTCGGGTGAATATGGGCAGACATCAGAGATAGACATGACGGTTGCATTGAGGTCTTTTGTGGGGAAAGGTCTGACAGGCGTCGTACTGGACGGCGCTATGTATGATATTGGAAATCCAGGCGCATACAAAAAAACATTTGCTTCATACGCATAATCTGATATTTTAAATGTTTTTAGTAAAAAAGATAATCGAAGAATTGCAGGTCGTTTTTGTTTTTTATTTGTTCCACGCTTACAGCCCCACCCCTGTAAAGGGAGGCGCTTCTTCCAGGACACGGGCGATGATCCGGTGGTCGTCCAGCACAAGGCCGGGGTCGTTTTCCAGAATGGAAAAGGCGTCTTCCCGGGCTTTGGTTAATGCGTCTATATCGCGTATTGGGTTTGCTATTCCCAGGCTGAGGTAGCCGGATTGCTCGGTTCCGGCGATCTGGCCCGGCCCGCGCAGCTTTAGATCTTCCTCGGCAATGACAAAGCCGTCGGTGTTTTCATACATTACGTTTAACCTTGCCTTGCCGTCATCGGTAAGATTATCCGAGTAAACCAGAAAACAGTACGCCTGATCCTGCCCGCGGCCTACCCTGCCCCTAAGCTGATGCAGGGCGGAAAGACCGAATCGCTCGGCGTGTTCTATCACCATACAGTTTGCGTT
>JAITFK010000095.1 GCA_031281555.1 Treponema sp.
CCCGACATCACCTACAGTTTTTATCCTGTTTACGCCAATCTTTGGGAAATCCCGTACCGTACAATCGCTCTTACGCAGGATTTTTCAATTAACATAAAAGATTATAAAATCCCCTGCGGCGGCGCAATATTTCCCAATCCAAACGCCCCAACAGCGGTTGCCCTGCCGTTAGACGATATTCTGTCTCTCGCCGAACATCTTGAAAAACAGGGAAAAATACTTATCGTTGACGAAGCCTACATAGCGTTTTCAGGTTCAAGCGATGTAAAATCGGCAGTTGGCTCCATAAAAAACCACCCCAATCTGTTAACAGTGCATACAATGTCAAAATCCGCTTCTCTTGCGGGCTTGCGTTTTGGTTTCGCCGTCGGCAATGAAAAATTAATCGAAGGTCTTTGCAGAATACGCGATTCGTTTAATTCCTACACCGTCGATTTTCTTGCTCTTGCGGGAGCAACGGCGGCAGTCTCCGATGCGGCGTATTACGAAGAAATTAACCGCCGTGTTATTGTCACACGGGAACGGACAGCGGAAACTTTGCGCAATCTTGGGTTTACAGTTCTGCCGTCGTCGGCTAATTTCCTATTTGTAAAGCCTCCCAATATCGGCGGCGCTGAATTTTTCGCCGCGTTAAGAAGCAAGGGTATTCTGGTGAGGCATTTCAACAAAGACAGAATAGCGGACTTTTTGCGTATCAGTATCGGAACAGACGCCGACATGGATAAAGTTCTTGAGGCGGCAAAAGATATATTAAAAGGTGGAAAATGAAAATAATTGAAAGCGTGAATTTTGATTCCTATTGGAAGAACGAAATAAAACGCTCCGAAGATACAAAGACGGAAAAAGCTGTCAAAAATATAATAGCGGAAGTACGAGCTAAAGGAGACGCCGCTGTCAGAAAATTCGCGTCCAAATTCGACAAATCTTCTCCGCAGAAACTTGAAGTTCCAATCTCCGAAGCAAAACACGCTCTTGAACAGTTACGCGCAACAGACCCGTCTCTTGTCCAAGCGCTTGAACTTTCCGCAAAGCACATAAAACATTTTTCGGAAAAACAGCGGGAACAATTCGCCGATTTTGAATTTGAAATGGAGCAGGGGCTTGTTACAGGACAGCGTATACTTCCCGTTGAAAGAGCGGCTGTTTATGTTCCCGGCGGACGCTTCCCCCTGTTTTCATCAGTCCTTATGTGCATGATCCCCGCGTTTTGCGCAGGCGTTGAAGAAGTGATACTCTCATCTCCGCCGACGCAAGACGGTCTCCCCGATAAAAAAATACTAGCCGCCGCCGCAATCGCCGCTGAAATTGTGAATAGCAACAATATTCGCATCTTCGCTATCGGCGGCGCACAGGCAATATCCGCTCTTGCGCTTGGCACGGAAACCGTTCCTCGTGTTGACGTTATCGCCGGACCCGGCAACAAATTTGTCGCCGCCGCCAAGCGAATACTGTTCGGCGAAGTAGGGATCGATTTTATAGCGGGACCCACCGATGTACTTGTTATCGCTGACGACAAAGATGGTAATATTGAAAAAACAGCCGATCTTATCGCCGCGGATATGCTCGGTCAGGCGGAACATGACCCGGACGCACGAGCGAGAGCACTAGTTCCAAGCAAGGAACTTGCCGAAAAAATTATTGCGGCTATTGAACGGCGTATAAAATCATTACCGACAGAAAAAACCGCCCGCGCTTCTTTGAACGCAGGCGGCTTAATTATCGTCTATGAAACACAAGAGGAAGCGATCCGTATCGCTAACACCATCGCGCCCGAACATCTTGAACTTCAAACCGCAAACACGGACACTTGGATTCCCAAATTAAAAAATTACGGTTCGCTATTTATCGGCAGCCTTTGCGCCGAAGTCTTAGGCGATTATTCGGCGGGAATAAATCATACCCTGCCCACGTCGACAAGCGCCCGTTTTACAGGCGGCTTATCTGTCCGCCACTTCCTAAAAACCGTTACCACTCTGCGCTGTGCCCAAGGCGAAGGCTTTGAAAAAGCGCGTAACGCCGCGGAGATACTTGCCCGCGCCGAAGGATTGGAAGGTCACGCGCAGAGCGCGGCGGCAAGGAAGAATTAAGAATTCTACCACGAACACCACGAACTATTAATACATATCTTGTCGTTGTTCGTGTTGGTTCGTGGTAATTTTTCTTAAAAAATCAAGGAGAAAACCATGCAGCGTATCGGTGTCATTGGTATTGGAAACATCAGTAAAATTTATCTTGATAACCTTACGGGTATGTTCGGCAAACGGGTAAAGCTGACGGCGGTAATGAATACTACTTTTGAAAAAGCGAAGAAAGCCGCCGAGGATTATAACGTAACAGCGTTTAAGACGTTAGACGAAATATTAAAAAGCGCCGATGTCGATATATTGCTCAATCTTACTCCGCCTAAACAGCATTATGAAATAGCTCTTGCCGCTGTAAAAGCCGGCAAGCATATTTACAACGAAAAACCGATTTGTATAAAACGTAAAGAAGCCGCGCAGTTGCTTAAAACAGCGGTAAAAAAGGGCGTAAGAGTCGGTTCTGCGCCCGATACATTTTTGGGAGCGGGTATTCAAACCTGCAAAAAATTGATTGATGACGGAAAAATCGGAACGCCTGTGGCGGCTGCCTCTTTTATGATGAATCATGGTCCTGAGGATTGGCATCCGTCGCCTCATTTTTTTTACAAAGACGGCGGCGGACCATTGTTCGATGTAGGACCGTACTATTTAACCGCTCTGGTTAGTCTTTTGGGGACGGTTGCAAGAGTGAGCGGAAGCGCGAGAATCAGTATGCCAGCAAGAACAATCACAAGCAAACAACATTATGGAGAAATTATAAATGTTGAAGTTCCCACTCATGCCGCGGGAACGCTTGATTTCGCTTCCGGCGCGGTCGGCGTATTAGTTACCAGTTTTGATGTATACTCACATTCACTGCCGCACATAGAAATTTATGGAACTGAAGGCACGCTGAAAGTTCCCGATCCAAACACATTCGGCGGTCCTGTTCTTGTGCGGCGTTTACGCGAAGAAGAATGGACAACAGCGCCGCTGATTAATGAGTTTTCAGATAACTCTCGCGGTTTGGGAATTACGGAAATGGCGGAAGCGATTGAAGAAAATCGTCCGCATCGCGCCAACGGTGAGCTTGCCTTTCATGTATTGGACATTATGCAGGGGATATATGACGCGTCTGCGTCGGGGAAGTATTATAAGATACGAAGAAAATTACCACGAACATGAAGCGAACAACAACAAGATACTATGCCATTTTATTAAGCATGAGACATAGCCTTCCGCAGAATGGTATTAAGTCTGGTTTGATAGCCTTTACCGTCTTGTTTAAGCCAAGCAACAATATCCGCATCTAATTTGCATGTAACAGCAACCTTAACAGGCTTGAACATTTGGCGTTGTTCCCAAGGGCGAAAGTTTGAGGAAGCAGTTGCTTCGGGAATATCAGAGCAGTCAATATTTTCATCTTTAACAGCGTCTACTCGAGCAAGGTCTTTTTTGCTGACTTTGGGTAAAGTTTTAAGGTTATGTCTAACTATCGCCATAATAATATCTCCTCTCATGTTTCTTGGCTTTACGGGCGGAAATGATCCGTATGGTTTCCGAATCCGGTTCAGTAAAGCTGACAAATAATAAGCGATTTTCGGCAAGACCGATGACAATAATACGGTCTTGTTCAGCGCCGCTATGTTTGTCATCGTAGTCTTCTTTCCGAAGAGGGTCGTTAAATACATGAGCCGCAAGCTCAAAACTTACCCCGTGCTTCTTGATGTTAATTTGGTTCTTCTTTTCGTCCCACTCAATATTCACCGCGAATCTCTATAATACATATTAATAAATATGTATAAAAACGTCAATATATTTTATTTCAAAAATGGCATAAAAAGACATATAACAGGCGGTAGTTATACCTCTTGTTTTCAGTCTTTTTTTGAAAAACTAATACTTATTTCAAATATTGTATAAAAACTTCTTTAACAGCTTGATTTACCTTTTTGGTTACATCTTTTGAAAGGTTATTTATTAATGTTTTATTGCCATTAGGCACAATATCGGTTTTGAATAATTCAAAAAGTTCTACTTCAAGACTTTCCGCAATTTTTGCCATTATATCTGGTTTTGGAAATTTTAGCCCCCTTTCAATATTACTTAAAAAAGTGATGGAAATATCCGCTTTTTCGGCTAAATCGGCTTGTGAATACTCCTTGCGGTATCTTAAAAACTTTATATTTTTACCTAATATTGCCTTTATTTCCTTTCCATTCATTAGTTATCCTTTTCAATCTATCTCATTGAACTATATGATTTACTCGTTGACAAAAATCATAATGGACTATAGTATGGAACTATACGGACTATTTATGAGAAATTCGGATTTAAACAAAAAAATTCAAAAATATATAAATAGGCATTTTGAGTTTATTTAAGAATTAAGGGGGTAAAAAATGAAAATAAAAAAGAATATTTTTTCTTTGATATTTATTTTTATACTTGGTCTTTTATTATCTGCATGTGCAACTGTCAATTCTAAAGGAATATACTATTTTGTTGGTAAGTCTGAAAATGATTTAATTAAATATTTTGGCTATAATGGAAAATTGGTTGAACCATTTGATCCAGAATATGATAAAGTATTGTTTTTTACAAGTAAGATATTGAAATATCAAATGAGTAAAACAGAATATATAAGATATAAAGTTACAAGACAATCAGAAATATTGAACATAATGTTTAACCAATTCTCTGATGGTTGTTTAACATTTATTAACTCAGCTTATTATGGAAACCATTATGGTATTGAAGGTGTGGGATTTAGTAATCAGCAACCACGTGTAATTCATCGTAATGATAATTCAGCAATAAGACCTGTAATTAATAATTTTAATAACATAATAAATAGATATGATGCTTTTCCAAATTCACAACGAGATATAGCATTTGATAGAAGTAAAATTGGAGATACATATTATTTGTATAGTAATACAAGTAAACAATATTATAATTCAGGTGTTACAGGTTTAACTCCAAATGAATCATATACTTCATGTTCGTATGTAGTATGGCGAATAGATATTGTTGCAGAAGATAGACCTGAGACACAAAAGTATATAGTTGTTACCTATAATGATCGCTTTAATCGTTGCTATGACGGAAATAATAATATTATAACCGTAGATAGAGCAAATGAAATAATTGATTATTATACAAACAATGGGTTTAGTTCGAAGGTAATAAATGATGGGTTATCAATGTATGCTTTCATTAAAAATGGTAAAATTGTAAAATTAGAAGAGGGAAAATAAATATTTTGGAGGAAAATATGGTGCCCGATTGGATAGAAGCAATTTGTGCGATATTAGGTATTTTCTTAGCATTTTGGGGAATAATTATTTCATTACCAAAAATAACAAAGAAGGTGAATGATATTTCTGAAAAAATATCAATTCCAAAAAGACGATTTGATACTTGTAGAAATTGTCCATTTGAAAATGTATGTGTTTCTCCATTTATTGAAGATGTTGGTGATTTTGATAAGATAAATGAAATAGATAATAAAGAAATTTCTGATTGGATTGTTAATTTATATAATGAAATTAAAAGATATGAATTTGGAGGCATTGGAAAATATTATGGTTCTAAAGAGCACCAAGAATGTTTATTAAGAAAATTAACTATAGCAATAAATCTGATTGGTAGTTCTAACATGGCATTTAACAGAATAAAAGATGAAAAAGAAAAAAAATAAATGAGATGAAAAAAAACTTAATTTCTGTTATTTTATTTTCAATTCTTGTATGTGCAATCACAGCAGATGATCTTGCAAATATTCTTCAAGATTTAGCTATGCAGATAGCTTGTCTCGGAAAATATTCTACTGCTCAAACCGGTGTGTATGTAACTTCACGATATAACGATCCTCCTGATTGGTACGATCCGCCTATGCTGGCTAATCGTTTTGCGGCTATGTCAGGGAATATGACTCGTACAATTACTTTTTATGGCGTTTGTTTTGATTATGCTCAATTTGCATGGGATTATATAAATGCAAATCAAAAAATTTATAATAATGCAGGCATGAAAGGCAAGCAATGGTATATAGCTTCAACTATAGCAAATGACCCATATAATATAATTTTATATGCTCCTGCTTCCAAAGAAAATTATACAATTATTATGAATGGGTTTTACCTCAAAGAAAATTCACGTTATCAAGTTTATGCTCATGACGGAGCAGCAGGTCATGCGTGGATATGGGTACAACATAATAATGGTACATGGTATTGGATTGATCCCACATGGACTGACAATACAGGTTATGTGTGGTGGGGAATTGTAAAAGACGGTATGGAAGTACGATATGATCCTAATCCAAAGTATTGTGTGGCAAGTAATTATCCAAAATCAAACATAACAAATCCAACACCGAACGGGACACCATCTAAACCAAATTACAATAATGTACCTTCTTCTTCTGGTTCAAATTACTATTCTCCTTCCGATTCAAACTATTTATTGTTAGGGTATAACTATGTTAATGGTATACCCTTTGGATTTACAATCGCAGACAGTATGTTTTTTGAAAGAAGTTTGATATATATTTCATTCAATTTCAGTAATTTTGATATTTATTCAGAAATTGAAAATATTATTGAATGGACATATGGTATAGCATTTGCAATAAATA
>JAITFK010000145.1 GCA_031281555.1 Treponema sp.
AAATTCTATCAGCGCGGGAAAAAGGCGACTCGGTTGGAGGCATTGTCGAGTGCGCGGCAATCGGACTGCCCGTCGGATTGGGCGACCCGATATTCGACGGCATTGAGAACCGGATCGCGGGGATTGTCTTTGGCATACCAGGCGTGAAGGGCGTTGAATTCGGAAGCGGCTTCGCCGTTGCCGGACGCAGGGGATCGGAAAATAACGACAGCTTTTTTATGGACGGGGAAAAAATAAAAACGCGTACAAACAACTCAGGCGGCATATTGGGAGGGATAACAAACGGTATGCCCGTCTTGTTTCGCGCGGCGTTTAAGCCGACGCCGTCCATCGGCATGGAGCAGGACAGCGTCAGCCTGTCGCGGTCGGAGAACGCCGTTTTACAGGTGAAGGGACGGCATGATCCGTGCATAGTTCCCCGCGCCTTGCCCTGCGTGGAAGCGGCGGCGGCTGTCGCGTTATACGACGCTTTTTTGGATTGTTAAACGATATAAGGAGGAAACATAATGGATTTACAGGATTACCGGGCCCAGATAGACAAAGTAGACGATGAGCT
Organism: Treponema sp.; assembly: GCA_031281555.1. Classification (GTDB taxonomy): domain Bacteria; phylum Spirochaetota; class Spirochaetia; order Treponematales; family Breznakiellaceae; genus WQXQ01. Next base: position 557 of record JAITFK010000145.1, read on the forward strand.
TTTGGCGCTGTTCAAAAAGAGGATGGGCATCTCAGGACAGATCGCCCAGTTCAAAAAAGAGCATGGTCTTCAGGCTCTGGACGCCGCGCGGGAGAGGGAAAAGTTAGCTGATATCGGCGAAAAGGCCGGCGATGATATTCGTTCTTTCGCGTATATCCTATACACGACGCTGTTTGAAATCAGCCGCGCCCATCAGGTGAATATCATAAACGCCGAGTCCGATCTAAATAAAATTATTTCAGGGGCGGTGGAACACACCGAACGGGTGTTCCCGCAGCACGCGCTTGTAGCCTGTCAGGGCGTGGAGGGCGCGTATTCGCAGATCGCCTGTGACAGGCTGTTTTCCGATCCGAACATTTTATATTTCACGGGCTTTGAAGGAGTATTTTCGGCAATCCGCGACGGCCTTTGCCAATACGGGTTATTGCCTCTGGAAAACAGCACAGCCGGTTCTGTCAATATGGTATACGATCTTATGATGAAGTACAGTTTCAAGATCGCGCGGAGCGTGCGGCTTAAAATTGATCACAACCTGCTCGTAAAGGCTGGCGTAAAAAAAGAAAACATCCGCGAAATTTTTTCGCATGAGCAGGCAATTCAACAGTGCGCGGGGTACTTGAAGGGACTTGGCAAGAACGTGAAAGTCACCACCGTCGCCAATACCGCCGAAGCCGCGAAAATGGTGGCTGAATCCGATAGGAACGACATTGCGGCCCTTGCCTCCCGTTCCTGCTGTGATTTGTACGCCCTTAAATGCCTGGAAAGCTCAGTGCAGGACAGGGGCAATAACTATACGCGGTTTATCTGTATCTCCAAAAACCTCGAAATATACCCCGGGGCCGACCGTACCAGTATCATGCTTACCACCTCGCACAAGCCAGGCTCGCTGTACAAGGTGCTTGGCCTGATATACGCCCTCGGCGTGAATGTCGTAAAGCTGGAAAGCCGCCCGATCCCCGATCGCGATTTCGAGTTCATGTTCTATTTCGATCTTGAAACATCGGTATATTCAAAAAAATTCAGCCAGCTTATGTGCGAGTTGGAAAATTTGTGCGAGGAATTCCATTACCTCGGCAGTTACACTGAAATTGTTTGATAAACAAGAACGTATGAAAAAAACATTCGGTTTGTTAGGCGAAAAGTTAGGACACAGTTTCTCCCCGCTGATCCACGGGTATCTTGGCGAATATGATTATTTGCTGTACGAGGTATCCGCCGGCGATCTTGATTCGTTCATGAAGAACAACAGATTCGACGGGATTAACATAACCATCCCCTACAAACAACAGGTAATGCCTTACTGCGCGACCCTTTCACACGAGGCGCAAATAATAGGCAGCGTGAACACGATCATAAAGGATGACAGCGGCGCTTTGCACGGACACAACACGGACTACCACGGGTTTAACGTGATGCTGGAACAGGGCGGAATCGATCCGAAGGGAAAAAAGACATTGGTGTTAGGCGACGGCGGATCGGCGCGGACAGTGAGGGCGGCGCTGGACGGACTGGGCGCGCGTGAGATTGTGACAATCTCCCGCCGGGGGGAGAACAACTACGGCAACATTGAGCGTCATTATGACGCGGATGTCATCATAAATACAACGCCTGTCGGAATGTTCCCTGACAACGGCAGCAGTCCTTTGCGCCTAACAGGATTTCGGCAATTAACAGGCGTAGCCGATTTGATCTATAATCCCACGCGGACCAAACTGCTGCTTGAGGCCGCAGGGCTTGGTATTCCCTGCGTAAACGGCCTTGCAATGCTGGTGGCCCAGGCGGAAAAGGCAAGCCGCTTGTTTTTGGACGTTCCAGCCAGACCGGAACTTGTGAATAAAATTCACAAGTTGATTCTCAAAAGAACGCAAAACATAGCTCTTATCGGTATGCCCGGCTGCGGGAAAAGCACTGTCGGCCGGCTCCTCGCGCAAAAAACGGGACGACCCTTTATAGATATTGACGGGCAGATTGAGGCAGCCGCCGGGAAAAGCATCCCGCAAATTTTCTCCGAAGACGGAGAAGAAACATTCCGGCAATTGGAAACCCGCGTACTTGCCGAGGAAGCCAAAAAAAGCGGTACGGTACTGGCGACAGGTGGAGGCGGGGTGACACGGCCCGAAAATTTCGATCTGCTGAGGCAAAACAGTTTAATTGTTTATTTAAAACGCGAATTAACCGAGCTTATTACAGACGGCCGGCCGCTTTCACAGAATGTTGGAATTCAAGCCCTTGCCAATAAGCGGCTGCCTTTGTACGAGGCATGGAGTGATTTCGCCGTTCAGGTAGAAGCGAAGCCTGAGCAAACGGCAGCGCGGATAGAGGAGGTAATACAATGAAGATACTTGTGATCAACGGGCCGAACATCAATCTGCTCGGTCTGCGGGAGCCGGATATATACGGCATTAAAAGTTATGCGTCATTGCTGGGATTTATACAGGATGTAGCCGCACAGCATGACGTGGAAGTAGAGTGTATGCAGTCGAACCATGAGGGGGCGATTGTGGACGCAATCCAGGCGGCCTACGGCCGCTTTGACGGCATCGTGATCAACCCGGCGGCATATACGCACACAAGCATTGCTATTCTTGACGCGTTGAAGGCGGTCGGGATTCCGGCGGTAGAGGTACATTTATCGAACATCCATGAACGCGAAACTTTCCGTAGAATATCCTATGTGGCGCAGGCCTGCGACAAGACATTCGCCGGCATGGGATTTGAAGGATACGCGCTGGCGATACGTTATCTTGTGGGACAGGAAGAATAAGCCGCCTTTAATTCACCGGATGATGCAGTTTGCCGAACAATTCCCTTACCGGAAGATTGTCGTGCCAGTGGTGCGACTATTTTGCTGGTCTCATAACATCTTATTACTCCCACTAAAACGATTAAGGAAAAATGTTTTATTCCCAATATGCCATTGAGGGAGGTTTGTATTTGTTCTTTTTCATTCATTCCATATAATCAAGTGTCTGCCCATTCAACGTAGACTTAATTTCTCTCCACATCGGCATATATTTATCCATTAGCGAGATAAATCGTTCGTTGTGGTACTTTTCTAAGAGGTGAATAAGTTCATGTAAAATAATATATTCAAGACATTCAGGAGTTTTCTTGGCAAGTTGCAGATTCAACCATATTTTCTTAGCTTTAGGATTACAAGTCCCCCAACGGGTATTCATATATTTCGTTTGCCAGTTCTTACATTTTAGGTCTGTAATTTTTTCCCATTTCGGAAGAAGACGTGTTATTTCCGCTTTCAACCGTTCACGATACCATTCCCGAATAAAATTCTCACGTTGCAAGGCAGTACTTTCTTTCCTGACTGTAAGGATTGCCTTATTTCCTGATAACACAAGAGAATTCCTGTTCCCGTTTTCAATTTGCATATAATATTGTTTGCCCCAAACAAATAGCGTTTCTCCAGAAACGTGCTCACGTTCAGATTGGCGAGGCTGTGCATCAAACTTTCCGACTTGTCTTTTTATCCAACTGACTTTTGTACGCACAAACCGTTCAATCGCCTCATCGCTCATAGAGATCGGTGCGGAAACTGTTACTCTTCCGTTTGGCGGCTTGACGTAGAGGTGCAAATTTTTTATGTTTTTTTTACATACATCAATCGGTATGTTAGAAATAACAAGCGCCATTTCAATATTCCTTTTGCTCCACAATGATATTGAAAATCCGATCAACTTCGTCATGATCTTTAAGAATTGTGAATAATGCTCTCTTAATGCGACGCTCCTTAAATTCATTGTGTCGGAAACCGTCCAGCATGTTTTCTCGAACTGCTTGGTCAAGAGTAATTGCCAAGTCTTCATTTTCTCCGCAGTTGTCATAGAATGCTCTAAGCGCACAGCTATGTCTTATATTTTCGGGATAGCTAGAATAGGTTTCGGGATTTTCAGTTTTCTTGACCAGATCAATACATTTTTCCAGAAAACTCTCATACTCAGCAGCGCCTTCACGCCGTAACTTTATTAACTCATCAAGAATAGCCGACATTTGTTCGTAGTATTTTGGGTTGATAAGTATTTTTTCAACAATTTTTTTACGGATATTGTTTTCGATTGCTTCAGCGGCAGCCTCTTTGTTTTTACCAGCAAGCTTTTCCCCCTGTATCATAACGAAATCAAGCAAGGTTAAATTGTCAAACTCTCCAAGCGTTCGGCTGTCTTCAGCTTTAATATAATTGTCAATTAAGCGGCGCATATCCGCTTCATAAGATTTAAGATCGATAAAGTCGCCGCTAGTATGACCGATTTCTTTTTTCAAACCAATATATGACGTAACATCCTTTTCTATTTTTGCTTGTTCAGAAATTGTATATCCGGCGTCACCCATATCACCCTTAATTTCAGCATAAGCGCGGATTAAACGATTTACCAGTTTATATAACTTTTCACGGCTGCGGGAACACGCTTCTTCGTCTATACCACCAACGCCGTTCTCTCCGCAAAAATAGTGAATATAATCAATCCGCGCTTTTGGAGACTTAACACCGCCGCATAGATCATCAAGTTCTTCAAGTGTATCGTCAAGATATTTTTTTGCTTCACTTAAACGGTCTTTTATCATGCCTTTAATATCTTCACTGTCGTAACCTTCAAACGCTCCTGCTGTGTACTTTTTCAAAGCGTCTGTTAAACTACCAAATAACTGTTTGTAATCAACGATGTAACCAAAATCCTTGTTCTCTTCGTCAAGGCGGTTGACACGACAAATAGCTTGAAAAAGTCCGTGGTCTTGCATCGACTTATCAATGTAGAGATATGTACAAGGCGGCGCGTCAAAGCCCGTCAGCAGTTTGTCAACGACAATCAACAGCATCATATTTGCAGGTTCTTCGATAAATTTCCGTTTTGCTTCTTTTTCAAAATCTTCTACACTTTGATCACCAAGCATTTTTTTATAGATTTCGTATTTTTCAAATTCTTCAGAGTTTTCCGATTCTGTGCGGAGATTGCTTTCCAGCGGAACGAAAGATGTGATAATAGCGCACTTCTTAAATCCTTTAGATTGAAATATTTCATAGTATTTGCAGGCGGAGTAAATTGAATCGGCAACAAGGAGCGCGTTTCCGTTGCCGTCCGCAAGCCGTCCCTTAACATCAAAATCGTATATAATATCTTCGGCTATGACTTCGAGGCGTTTACGGGAACTGTACATCGTCTGCATAGTACCCCACTTGGATTTGAGCTTTGCTTTTGCCGTATCGTTCAGTCCTCGTGTTTTGGCGGCAAAATATTCGTCGATTTTTTCCTGCGAAGTTATTGTTTGGTCGATGTCTCGGGCTTCATAGCGTAAGTCAATTATAATGCCGTCCGTTACCCCTTCGTCGTATTTATATGTGTGAATATAGCCGCCGAATATTTCGATACTTGTTTTTTTGTCTTTGACAAGCAGCGGTGTGCCTGTGAAGCCGATAAAAATGGCGTTAGGCAGAATTGTTTTCATTCCTTCGTGCAGTAACCCGCTCTGAGTTCTATGACATTCATCAACAAAAACAATAATATCGCCTTTTGCTTTGAAGTTTTGCGGTAAACTGTCTTTTAATTCTTTGATAAATTGCTCAACAGATTTTTTTGGTTTGGTTTCACTGTTTTCTTCGTTGCTGTGCACGCCAAATTTATGAATCAACGTACAAATCAATCTTTTATCGGTATTGTCCAACTTTTCTACAAGATCGGTACAGGATTTCGTTCTGTAAACTTTTTCGTCTACGCCCTTGTAAACTTTCTCTGCTTGCTCGTCTAATTCCTCTCGGTCGGTGATAATCAAAACACGGGCATTGGAATTATTTGCCAATATCCACTTGGACAGCCAAACCATTGTCAGTGTCTTACCGCTTCCTTGTGTGTGCCAAATGATACCGCCTTGTTTCTTGGAAATACGCATTTGTGTTTTCTTTATGCCAAAATATTGGTTATAGCGGCAAACTTTTTTATCGCCTTTATCAAAAATGATAAAATTATGGATTAAATCAAGAAGGCGCCATTTGTGGAACATACTGTAAATCTGCCAGTCGAGTTTATCGGAGAATTGGCTACACTTTTCCAAAATGTCAAGCGATACCTCGTCAAGAGGCTGGGCTGAAGTGTTGACAGTGTCATTTTTCCATTCCATGTAATACTTTTCTTTTGTTTCAATAGCGCCATATCGTAAACCTTCGCTGTTGTTACCAGCCATTACATATTGAATTGTGGTAAAAAACGGCTTATTGAAATATTCACTTTGATTGGAAAGATTTTGTCTAATGCCTTCCGACACAGATACAGTTGATCTTTTAAGTTCTATCACGGCGATAGCGATACCATTTATATATACGACAAGGTCGGGACGGCGTTCACTTTTATCTTTTATTGTTACTTCTTCGGCAATAGCAAATTTATTTTTTTCGGGATATTCCCAATCAATAAAATAAACGGTCTTATCCGGTTCACCGGGATTCTCCTTAATCTTTGTACCGTATTTAAGAAGTGTATATACGTCTTGATTGGCTTTATAAAGTCCCTGCTGTAAATTGCTCGCAACGCTGACGAGATCATCAATCGTTTTTTTTGACAGGCTTGCACTGTAACCACGTTCGGTTAAATACTCCGTTAATTTTTCAATGATGATGTTGGTATTTATCTGTGAGTGCAAATTGCCGTAATAATCGTAATTAAGTTTTTTTTGAAAGAACCGCACAACTCTGTCTTGTGTAGTACGTTCACACTCGTTAATTTTTGCCATCTTCGGTATCCTCCTTCTGTAAGGGGTTCAGTTTTACAAATTCTTTTACAACGCGATCAAAATCGCTTTCCAGTTGCTGCATTTCACGAGAACGGTATATTTCAAATTCTTTCTCCGCTTTTTCGATAGCCTGTTTATGGGAAATATTTCCCGCATCTTGCAGTACATTTCGTTGCAGAGCAATAATCTGATTATCCAGAGCTGAAATCCAATCCGTCATGGTCATAGGTTTTTGTTCTAATGCCTGAAATTCCGCAAAGTCCAAAAACCCTGACACGAGTAGATTAAGACGTGTGAGTTCAATTTCGGACAAATAGTTCTTGGCTATTTTTACATCATCTTTCGTAATATAATCGCCTTTGAAGTTTGTCATGCCGACAAGCGGTTTATCGCTGTCCACTCTGTTAAAGATAACTTCCGCCGCCGTGTGGGAATGTACCGCAAAATGCAGTTTGTTCTGAACTGTTGCAAAAAACTTTTTTGTCATATCCGAACGTGGATCGTAATCGACTGCTGTGGCGTAAATATCCGTAACTTGCTGATAAAAATTACGTTCCGATGAACGAATATCACGAATACGCTGGAGAAGTTCCCGAAAATAACGGCTGCCGCCTTGCTTCAGGCGTTCATCGTCTAAAATGAAGCCTTTTTGAATGTATTCGTGCAGACGCTGGGTTGCCCAACGGCGAAAACGGGTGGCTATCTGAGACTGTACCCGATAGCCAATGGCAATAATCATATCAAGGTTGTAGTGGGTGGTATTGTATTCCTTCCCGTCAGAGGCAGTTGTAAAGAATTTCTTTACAACTGAAATCTCGGATAATTCACCGTCTGACAATATGTTTTTAATATGCTGACCTATGTTCTGTTTGGTTGTATCGTAAATTTCGGCTATTTGAAGCTGTGTAAGCCATAAATCCTCGTCTGAAAAACGAACATTCACTCTGGTAACGCCGTTTTCATCTTGATAAAGGATAATACTGTTATCCTGATTGCTCATGGTTGATTCTCCACTTGCAACAGAATCTGTAATTCATGGATAGCGTCGGCTATGTTTTCATCGCTGAATGTTTGTTTTTTCAGTTTTGCCTTCCATTCCGTATTGTTGGCAATCAGGTTCTTGATAGTAGCAACGGATACAGGGGTTCCTGCTTCTGTTAGATCGCAGATAGCCATGTCTACAGTTGCCAACAATTCTAATTTTTCAATATTTTTATATTTTAGCTTGCTTTCTACCCATTGAATGTCAGCTTGCTTACCCCAATTTTCAATATAGCCGAGGGCTTGGTTGACTTTTTCTCCTATAGCAAACTTTGTTCCTTGATTTCCTTTTTGTGTTTTTATATAACCGTTCCTTATTGCTATAGGCTCACCGCCCTTGTATCGTACTTCATCGGCATAGGGACCTGCCGCCTTTTTCTTGAACGCCGCTGTACTATCATCTTGATGTCGGCGCAAGAGATAAAGGCACTTCTGTACCTTCTTCCTGCCGAGTGGATACTTATCGGAATAAAGAACATTCACGATACCGGCAATCATTACCGCATCGTCAAAGTGTTGGTTATGACCAATGGTTTTTGATGCAATTTTTTTTGTCGTTTGTTTCGGCAGTTTTTTATTTTCCAAAGTTTCATTCGTTTCTGAAGCGGTTTCTGTTTTCTGCTCCGGTAATCGAATACGTCCTGTCAGTAATTCGCTCATCATGCCTTGTTTGATGTTGCGGAATTTAATCAGTCTTGCCGCCAGTACGTCAAGCTCTGCGTCCATGTCGGATAGGATCGATGCGATGGCGGTTTGTTCGGTTTCGTCTTGAGGAAGTGTAAGCACAACATCATACAATTCTTGGCTATTGATAGAATCAAATGTTGACCCCTTAGATAATGAAGCCCAAAATGGCTCAATGTACACTAAATATTGATAAAGAAATTCATTCCCTTTAATAGCACATACTCCACGTCCTAAACAACAATCGAAATCTGTTTTTGCAACATTTCCAACTGGAGCACGGACAGTCAAGATAATATCTCCCTTGTCGGCTAATTTTGTTATTTGTGAAGTGTAAAATCGTATTATCGTCAATCGGTTTTCAATATCAGCATTACCTTGTATCAACGGTAACCCATCAGCCGTTGTGTTATAAAAATTGGAATTGGGCGATTGCCCCATAATTATATCAGCTACATCCCCCAACTTTTTCTCCACCCACTCTCCGTTAACCCCCGGTAGCCGCCTTTTCCCCGTCAGCAGTTTCTGCATTGTACCCTGCTTGATAGCACGTTTTTTGGCAATTAGTTTTTCCAGTGTGTCTATGATCTCGTCAGTGTCGGAGAGGACTTTGGCAATACGGCGTTGTTCGAGGAGTGGTGGTTTATAAACAACAACTTTCGATACCTTTTCTTTGGTTAAGTTTTTAACACTACTTCCAGCCGCCATACTTGCATATTGCTGAAAGATGATTTCAGACCCCAATACATAGTAGAGAAAATCTGTATCAAAGTTCTTTTGATAATTTTGAATTGTTAGCCAACCATCGTGAATACATCCATCAATTCTCAAGATGTATGGTCTACCAAAACTCATTGAATTAGATAGAATGAAATCACCTTTGCTAACATGGCGAGAATAAGTAGCTCCTTCTGGGATAATTCGTTCTTCAGTTGCATTAATGTATTTAGCGTTCGGGGCAACATCTCCAATTTTTATCCAATTAATACCATTTTTACTCTGTGTGAGGTAGGTCTGAATAGGGCGTGGTGAACCTCCACGATAAATATCGGCTTGTTTACCCAACTCAACATTTTCCCACTTCACCATACATACCCCATCGTTTTAAGATGAGATTTCACTTTTTTTTCGAGTTCCACAGTTTTTGATTCTATTTCCGGTAATGTAAACTCATAGCGTTCGGTAAGTTCCGCCACATAATCGGCGATATGGTGGTTTACTTTTTCGTATAACGCATAAATACCGCTGATAATAGCGGCGTACCATTTACGCTCTATCAATAGTTCCAGACATTCTTTATCGGTCAGATTGTCGTATTGCTTACGAACTTTATCGTCAAGTTCTGCTTTCAAACCTTTGAGCAATTTATTTTTTTCGGCAATATTCCTTTTACGTTCTTTGATGTCTTCTTCAATTTCGTCTTCATCGTCATCTTCTGTGATGTTTTCAATAATTTCGTCCAGTTCGATCTGCGCCGCCGCAATAACTACCTCAGTATCATCAATAATTTTTTTCTCGTCAGAAAAAAACATTTGGATAACAAGGGCTTTCGGTACAAGTTTGCCCTCCCATCCTATAACAGTGGTTTTAATTTCTTTCGTGCCGTCTTTCTTTTTCTTTTCGCTTGTTTTTTTGATATTCTCTTTATCACGAATAGCTTTGTAACCATCTTCAACAAGCAGATAAACATCATCAGCCATTACGCTGTTCCAATAGGAAAGCAAAACTTCATAAGCATCATGTTTATCCACAAGCGTAACAGTTTCAAACTCTTCAATTATTACTTCGGCGATTTCCACAATCAGGTGTTTAGGCTTGGTCGACTTGTTAATTGTCCGAAGTTTTTTATCAACTTGCGCTTTCCAGTTTTCAAATGCGGCTTCCACTTTGTTGGCATAAGTGGAGAATTCCATATCGCTGTAAATAGTGTCACGAACTTCGTCATTGCCTACTGCAAGCGAAGCAAAACCTTTTCTCATCGGCTCAAACAATTTCTTGCGTAATTTAGGGAAAGTGTCCCAGTAGAGCGACAGATTTTCTAAATCTGTGTTTGGTATTCCTCCGTTTAAGTGAGCGTCAATGTTTTGCAAATCATCGGAAGAACAGCCGTCTATGTATCGTGGAATATTAAGGTTGTAAGCGTTCTTGTTTCTAATTTCGTCATTCGGTACGAAACGGGAATAACCTGAAATTTCAATCTGCTCATTGAATACCGTAGAGATTTTGTAAATGTCTCTTTCTCGCAGTCTGTTTTTATTACCGTCTTTAATAAATTCACGGCTTGCGTCAATCATAAAGATGCCTTCACGCTCTTTTGAATTTTCTTTGTCGATGACTATTATACAAGCGGGAATGCCTGTGCCGTAAAACAGGTTTGCAGGCAAACCGATGATACCTTTTATATAACCATTGTCAATAATAGCGCATCGGATAGCCGCCTCGGCATTGCCTCGAAAAAGTACGCCATGCGGTAAAATGACTGCCGCTTTTCCGTTGCGTTTCAGAGATTTTAATATATGAAGCAACCATGCAAAATCACCGTTTTTCTGCGGCGGACTATCGTTATAGCCATCAAAACGTCCGTATTCATTTAGACCGTGCGTCCAGTTTTTGTCTGAAAAAGGGGGATTAACCACGGCGAAGTCAAACGCTCTTATACGAGAATCGTCAGTTTGCTCATTGCCTTTTTCGTCTTTGAATGTGTGTTTAAACTGTGGGTCGGAAAATGTGCTATAACCGCCTTTTATTTCAGCAGTAGCTTTGTTATGCAAGAAAAGGTTCATTCGAGCAAGTCCCGCGGTTGTGATGTCTTTTTCCTGTCCATATATAGAAATCTCAAAAGGCGCGACTTCGGCAGTACGAATTAAC